>NZ_JBHXAW010000117.1:0-12393 GCF_042726645.1 Isoptericola sp. NPDC060257 | reverse complement strand
GGATACGACCGTGTCGAAGCCCTGCTGATCGGCGCTCACCTCGTCGCTGAGGGTGCGCAGCACGTGCCAGCCGAAGCCGATGCCGTCCGTGCGGCGGACGGCATCGACCACGGGGTTCAGGGAGTCCCCGACGATCCCGTAGATGCGCTTCACGCCGGCGGCGACGAGCTGGTCGACGAGGTGTTCGGCGACGGTGCGGGCCATGACGAGACCTCCTGATGACGGCGGCTGGTCCGTCTCGATCCTGCCTCCGGTGGCGTGTTTCCGCAGGACGTCGGGACGTGAGGTGGCGCACCCGCAGGCGTCCCCGACGGGGTTGACCTCAACCGTGGTTCAGGTCACAGCATCGAGGGATGACGACGACGAGCTCACCCCCGGCCCCGTCCGCCGTGACCCCGCGGGCCGTCCCGCGCCACGTCCGCGACCTGGTCGCGCGCGTCACGGGCGACGAGAAGCACGACCCGAGCGCGCACTCGACCCTCGACGTCGTGTGGACGCTGTACGACCAGGTGCTCCGCGTCGACCCGGCCCGCCCGGACGCCCCCGACCGCGACCGGTTCCTGCTCTCCAAGGGCCACGGCCCGGCCTCGACGTACGCCGTGCTGGCGGCGAAGGGCTTCTTCCCGGCGTCGTGGCTGGACGACGTCGCGTCGTTCGAATCGCCCCTGGGCCACCACCCCGACCGCACGCTGGTGCCGGGCATCGAGATCGGCAGCGGCTCGCTCGGGCACGGGCTGCCGCTCGCCGTCGGCCTGGCGCTCGGGCTGCGCGGCCGGTCGCGGGCGCGCGTCGTCGTCCTCGTGGGCGACGCCGAGCTCGACGAGGGCAGCAACGCGGAGGCGATCCAGGTCGCCGGCCGGTACGGGCTCGGCAACCTCACCTGCGTCGTCGTCGACAACCACAGCGACAACCTGGGGTGGCCCGGCGGCATCGCGCCCCGGTTCGCGCTCGAGGGCTGGGCGGCCGCCGAGGTGCGCACGCACGACCAGCCCCGCCTGACCGCCGCGCTGCGGCGCACCGAGGCCGACCGGCCGACGGTCGTCGTCGTCGACACGACCGGCACCACCCAGGAGGCGGCATGACCACTCAGGCGACCGCACCCGCGCTCGACCTGCGCACCCGCTTCTACGAGGAGCTCGACCCGCTGCTCGACGCGCACCCGGACGTCGACGTCGTCCTGGCCGTGATCGGCTCCGGCTCCATGGGCCGCGCGATCGCGCGCCACCCCGGCCGCGTCATCGACGTCGGTATCCGCGAACAGGCGCTCATCGGCGTGGCCGGCGGCCTGGCCCTGGCCGGGCGGCGGCCGATCGTGCACACGTTCGCGTCGTTCCTCGTGGAGCGGCCCTACGAGCAGGTGAAGCTCGACCTCGGGCACCAGGACGTCGGCGCCGTGCTGGTCAGCGCCGGCGCGTCGTACGACGTGTCGGCCGGCGGCCGCACCCACCAGTCGCCTGCGGACGTCGCGCTGATCTCGGCGCTGCCGGGCTGGACGGTGCACGTGCCGGGCCACGCCGACGAGGTCGCCGAGCTGCTGCACCGCGAGGCCGCCGGCACCGGCCGCACGTACATCCGGCTCTCCGGGCAGCGCAACGCCCGGCCCGGGACGGTGGACGGGCGGCTGCACCTGGTGCGCGATGCCGCGGTGACGCCGCCGCCGTCCGGCTCGGCCCCGCTGGTCGTCGCCGTCGGCCCGATGCTCGACACCGTGCTGGACGCCGTCGCCGACCTGCCCGTCCGCGTCGCGTGGACGGCCACGGCGCACCCCCTCGACGCCGAGGGGCTCCGCGCGCTGGCCGGCCCGGCGCCGGTGCTCGCCGTCGTGGAGCCGTACCTGGAGGGCACGAGCGCCGCCGCCGTCGCGGCGGCGCTGGTCGACCGGCCCAGCCGCGTGCTGCACGTCGGCGTGCCCGGCGAGACCGAGCTGCGGCGGTACGGGACGCCGCGCGACCATGCCGCCGCGCACGGCCTCGACGCGGCGGGGGTCCGTCGGCGGGTGGCGGCGTTCCTCGCCTGACCGTCGGACCGGGTGCCTACGCTGACCGGGTGAGCAACGACGTGAGGAACATCCGGACCGCCCTCGAGAACATCCCCGAGCCGTGGCAGCCGCACCTGCTGGCGAGCGTCAACGACTACGCGGTGAAGGTGGTCAAGCTCGACGGGGAGTTCGTCTGGCACACGCACGACGACACGGACGAGCTGTTCCTCGTGCTCAGCGGGCAACTCACGATCCAGCTCCGGGACCGTGACGTCGTCCTCGGGCCGCAGGACGTGTTCGTCGTGCCGCGCGGCGTCGAGCACTGCCCGCGGGCGGACGGCGAGGTGCACGCGCTGCTCGTCGAGCCGACCGCCACGGTCAACACGGGGGACGCCGGGGGCGAGCGGACCGCGCCCCTGCGCGAGCTCGGCTGAGCGCCGTGCCCTCGTCGGCTCGCGACGTGAGCGCGGCCTACGCGGTACGGGCGCAGGAGTACGCGGACCTGTTCGGCTCGATGGACGCGGTGCACGACGACGACCGGGCGCTCGTCGAGCGCTGGGCCGCCGGGCTGACCGGCCGCGTCGTCGACGCCGGGTGCGGGCCGGGGCACTGGACGGACTTCCTCGCCCGCCGCGGACTGGATGCCGAGGGCGTCGACCTCGCGGAGCCGTTCCTGGCGCGTGCCCGGGCCGAGTATCCCGGCGTCCCGTTCCGCAGCGCCGCGCTCGCCGACCTCGGCGTGCCCGACGGCGGCCTCGGCGGCGTGCTGGCCTGGTACTCGCTCATCCACAGCCCGCCGGCGGAGGTCGATGCCGTGCTGGCGGAGCTCGCCCGCGCCGTCGTGCCGGGCGGCGGGCTGCTGCTCGGGTTCTGCCGCGGCCCGCGTGTCGAGCCGTTCGACCACGCCGTGACGACCGCCTGGTTCTGGCCCGTCGACGAGCTGGCGGCGCGGGTCGAGCGGGCGGGGTTCGACGTCGCGGAGACGGCCGAGCGCACCGACCCGGGCGTCCGGCCGCACGGCGCGATCAGCGCGCGGCGTCGGGCGGCGGGTCCAGCGTGACGGCGCCGCCGTACTCCACGGGCGGGCGGACCCGGCCGAGGTAGAGGTCCTGCACCTCGTCCATGCCCTGACCGCGGGCCGCAGCGCCTCCCTCTACCCACGCCCTGTCGGCGCAGCAGCCCCTGGGCGTACTGGTCGAGGACGGTCAGGACGCCCGGGTGCTCCCACATGCGGTCTCGAACTGCACGTGCGCGACGGCCGCCTGGAGCAGGACGGGCACGTCGTCGCGGCGGACGAACTCGACCAGGTCCTCCATCGCAGCCGGCACGAGCGGCGCCTGGGGTGCGACGTGCGAAGCGCCCCGGGGACAGTTCGCGCTCGTCCCGATCCACACGAGCTGGTCGCGCCAGCGCCCGGCGTGGTCCTCCCAGCCGTGCTGTCCCGACAGGAGCGCACGGTGCATCTCCAGGATCGCGTCGGTGTCGAGTCGGTCCGCCAGCGCGAGCGCAGCTTCCATGGCGCGGGCGTTCGCGACGACGGTACGGGCGTCCGTCGAGGTCGACTGCTCGATCTCGGCGAGGGCCAGCTGTCGGGGCCCGACGGTGAGGTCCTCGATCTGGGACGACGACGCAGACTCCGTGCGCAGGAGGATCGAGCTCATCGGGCCGAGCGTCGGACTCGTCGTCCCGAGGACCTTGGCCGCGTACCCGTCGAAGCGGCTGAGGGCAGCGGTGGCCTCCTCGGGGTTCGCGGACAGGGCCGCAGTGATGTTCGGCACCCAGCTGACCACCGTCGGTGGGACGGTCGAACGGTAGGGTCCGGACGCTGCAGCGCGCGCGGACCGGCTCGTCATCCCGTCGGAGTCGGCAACCCAGTACTCGTCGACGTACCCGAGGGCGGGGACCTTGACCATGAGGGCCATCAGCATCAAGGTTTCGGCGAAACCTTGATGAAGACGCGTCCGTCAGTCCAGGTTGCGCAGCGCCGTCGGGATCGCCGTGTCCCCGGCGGAGAAGCGGACGAAGCGCCGGACGGTCGCGGGCTCGCGCAGCGCCGCGGCCACGACCTGCGCGACGTCGGCGCGCGGCACGCTGGTGTCCGTCCCGGCAGGGACGGCGCCGGTCTCGGGCAGGACGGCGACGCGCCCGGTGGGCGGCTCGTCCGTCAGCGTGCCGGGGCCGAGGATCGTCCAGTCCAGGTCGGTGGTGCGCAGGTGGTCGTCGGCGGCGAGCTTGGCGTCCGCGTAGGCGAAGAAGCCCGCGGTCTCGGGCACGCCGTGCTCGGGCGTCGAGCCCACCCACGACACCATGACGTACCGGCGCACCCCGGCGCTCGCCGCAGCGTCCATGGAGCGGATCGCGGCGTCCCGGTCGACGGCGTACGTGCGCTCCGGGTCGCCGCCGCCGGCCCCGGCGGACCAGACGACGGCGTCCGCGCCGGCCAGCGCGGCGGCGATCTCCTCGGTGCTCGCGTGCTCGACGTCCAGCAGCGCGGGCTCCGCGCCGAGGTCGGCGACGCGGTCCACCTGCTCGGGCTTGCGCACCATCCCGACGACGTCGACCACCGGCCCGGTGCCGCCGTCGGCCAGCAGCGGGACGAGCTGGCGCGCGACCTTGCCGAGCGCGCCGATGACGACGACCTTCATGACGACCTCCGAAGCGGGAGCGGCGGGAGCAGACCTCCACCGTCGCCCACCACGGGCTCGGACGCCAACCCGTGCGGCCGCGTCAGGAGGCGTCGCGGCGACGGGCCGCCGCGACGATCGCCCACCCGGCGAGGCCCAGCAGCAGCGCGGCGGACAGCAGCCCGGTGACGCCCGCGCCCGTGGTGGGCAGCATCCCCGGGCCGCCTGGCGCGGCAGGACCGTCCGGCGCCGCCGGGCCGCCCGGGCTGCCAGGCCCCGGGACGTCCGGCCCCGGGGCGGCGGTCGGGCCCGAGGTCGGGCTCGCGGTCGGCGTGGCCGTCGGGCTGGGCGTGGCCGTCGGGCTGGGCGTGGGCGTCGGTCCCGCGACGTCGTCGTTGGTGACGGTGCACGTGACCGCGTCGTCGGCCCCGACGCTCACGACGTCGCCGGCCACCTCCACGTCGTCGCCTGTGACGTCGTCGACGCACACCCAGCCGAGCGAGTCATAGCCCCCCGGCCCGTCCTCCGCGAGGGCGTAGTCCCCGGCCTCGACGGGGGCGAACGTGACGGCGTCGTCGCCGGTCACGCCCTCGATCCCGACCGGGCCGGTCGCCGAGAGCGTCCAGTCGCCGACGGTGGCCGTGCCGCCGTCGTCGTTGACGACCTCCTTGACCAGGGTGAGCATGGGCGGGCAGGTCACCCGGTTGGTCACCTCGACCTCCCGGACGGGGAGCGCCGCGGTGGTGTCGAACGGCAGCGGCGCGGGGTCCACCGCCTCGCCGTCCACGGCGGTCACCTCCGCGTCCGCCAGCACGCACCCGTCCGGGACGGACGCCGCCTCGTCGACGGTGACCTCCTCGGGGCCCTGGTACCCGCCCCGCAGGTCGCTCCAGTCCTGGTCCGTCGCCCCCGCGCCACCGGGACCCGTCAGGGACAGCTGCGCCGTGAAGCCGTCCGGCTGGTCTCCCTCGGTGACCTCGACCCCGTCGATCACCCAGGTCTTGTCCACCACGATGCTGCTCAGCGGCTGGTTGTACACCGTGCAGCTCACGAAGCCCGAGGCCGGCAGCGTCACGGTGAACCCGGTCTGGCCGTCGCTCGCCGCCGTCACCGGGGCGTCGTCGTCGAGCTTGTCGACGCAGACGGCGTTCTGGCCGTCGACGGGCACCAGCGTGTAGCCGTCCTGCTGGGTCTCGGACAGCGACACGTCGGCGTCCTCCGGGACGCCCGCGTAGTCGACGTCGAAGGCGACGCTGCCGGTGCCGTCGTCCGACGTGGTCGCCGACGGGGGATCGAGCGTCACCCCCGGCGCGGACGTGACGGCGTCGAACTGCCAGCCCTCGCCGGCGGGGACGGCGCCCGAGACGTCGCCCGCCTCGTTGGCCGCGGGCACGAGCGCCTTGGTGACGTTGATCCGGCCCTCGCAGCCGCCCAGGAGCACGTCGCGCAGCGCCGACCCGGCGGCCTCGAAGTCGTCGAGGTCGAAGTAGTCGGCGTCCTCGGGGTCGCCGCCCGTGTAGAACGTCTCGCCCGAGAGGGCCCGCAGGTTGAGCCGGGTGACGTCGTCGATCCCGGAGCCGACGCCGAGCACGAGCAGCCGGGAGCCGTCCGCCTTGACCGCGTTCGCCGAGTAGATGCCGTTCTCGACGTCGCGCAGGTGCGTGGTCCCGCCGGTGCCCCCGCTGCCCGTGGCGCCGAAGCGGGTCGGGTTGCCGTCGGTGATCATCACGACGATCTCGTACTCCGGGGCTGCGTCCGCGACGACCCGCAGCCCCTGGTCCCAGTTCGTGCCGGAACCGGTGGTCCAGTCGGCGTACTGCGCCTTGAACGCGTCGGCCCCCTGCTGGGTGGCCACGCTCACGAGGTCAGGGTGGTTCCCGTCCGACCCGGAGCTCGGCGAGAAGCGGTCGAAGGAGAAAACGGCGAGCCGGGACGGGGTGCCGACCAGGGCGTCCGCCACCGAGTCGGTCGCCGCCTTGAGGTCGGCCACCTGGCTGCCCAGCGACGACGACAGGTCGAGCACGAACGCGATGTCGGCGCCGCACTGCGCCGCCAGCCCGGGGTTGGTCCGCGACTGCTGCCAGATCCCCTCCGAGTCGGTCACCGGCCGGCCGCTCGACGCGGGACCGGCCATGAAGTCGATGCTCGTGTCGAGCGACGAGTAGGTCTGCCCGCCGGCGAGCGCCGGGGTCGTGAAGGCGTACGGCTCCTCCGTCGAGCTCGACCCGCTGCCCGGGCCGACCCGGAGCGTCGGGTTGACGAACCAGCCGTCGGGGGCCGAGATCTGCTTGACCACGAGCTGCTCCCCGGCGTTCTGCCCACCGGTGGCGGTGTCCGGCACCGTGAAGGAGCAGTCGCCGTCGCCGTCGGAGACGCAGACGCCCCACTCGTCGTCCACCACGTCGGTGGCGCCCACGTCCTCGTACAGGCCCAGCGTCACGCCCGGCAGCGGGGCCACCCCGCCGTCCGCGGCCCGGTCGCCCCCGACGCGCACCGTGACGACGGACTCGTCGGATCCCGGCGCCGGCACGTCGGCGGACGCCACCTGGGCGGCGGCCACGAGCCCCGCCCCGACGACCAGGGTCACGCACACCGCGCCAGCTCGCCGTCGACCGACCACGCCGCGCATCCCAGCTCCCGTCCCTCCGGGTCCGTCCCCAGGAAACGCTATGTCGAGGCGGGCAGGTCCGCATCGCGGCCCGTGCGGCCCGCAGCGGTGCGGGCGGCCAGCGCGGCGAAGCCGAGTGCCAGCACGGCCTGCACGCCGACGGCGACGACGAACCCGCGCGGCAGGCCGGCGTCAGGCACCCCGGCGTGCGCCGCGACCGCCTGGAACAGCCCGCCGAGCACGGCGACGCCGAGCCCCAGGCCGAGCTGCTGCAGGGTGGTGAACAACCCGCCCGCGACGCCGGCCGCCCAGCTGGGCGTGCGCGACAGGACGGTGCGCAGCACCGGCCCGTACATGAGTGCCTGCGCGGCCCCGAGCGCCATGAGCAGCGGCTGCAGGGCCGCCGTCGTCCCGCCGTGACCGCTGCCGACGACGAGCGCGAGCCCGCCGAGCACGGCGGCCTGCGCGACGGCGGCCCCGGTCATCGTCCAGCGCCCGGTGCGCCGCTCGATGGCGGGCGTGGCGAGGGCCGTCGCGACGAACGCTCCGCCGAACCCGAGCAGCAGCACGACCGTGCCCCAGGCGTCGGCGCCGAGGGCTCCCTGCGCGAGCGCCGAGAACTCGTACAGGAACGCCCCGTACCCGGTGAAGAACAGGAGCGTCATGACCAGCCCGTCCCGCACGACGCGGGTGCGCAGCACGCGCGGCGGCACGACCGGCAGCTCGCCGCGCCGCTCGGCGGCGCGCTGCGACCGGGCGAACAGGGCCAGCACGACCCCGGCCGCGGCGAGCATCCCGAGCAGCGCGGGCGGCCACGCGGTGGACGCGCCGAGCGTCAGCGGCACCACGAGCAGCAGCAGGCCGGCGGCCAGCAGGCCGGCACCGCGCAGGTCGAGGGCGAGCGGCGCCGTCGAGCGCGACTCCGGGACGCTGCGCAGCGCGAGCAGTGCGGCGAGGGCGATCGCCCCGGTGGCGGCCTGCACGGCCCGCCAGCCCAGGTGGTCGCCCGCGACGCCGGCCACCGCGCCCGCGAGCACCTGCCCGGCGATCGTCGCGACGCCGCTGACGGCGGTGAACAGGGTGACGCCGAGGACCCGCAGGCGGTCGGGCGCGGTGGCCTGGATCGTGGAGAGCACCTGCGGGGTGAACAGCCCCGCGGCGACGCCGAGCCCCGCGCGCAGCGCCACGAGAGCGGGCAGGGTCGGGGCGAACGCCGCCAGGACGGACAGCGCGGCGAACGCCGTCAGGCCGGCCGCGAGCAGTCGCCGTCGTCCGTAGCGGTCGCCGAGCCGCCCGGCCACGACGAGCGTCGCGGCGAACGTCGTCGTGTACGCGGACAGGACGAGCTGGCCGCCCGACACCGCAACGCCGAGGTCGGCCGTGATCGCGGGCGCGAGCAGGTTGACCGAGCCGAACGTCATGTTGACGGGCAGGTACGCGACGAGCAGGACGGCGAGCCCGAGGCCGGTGAGCGCCCGGGGTGAGATCGACGCGGCGGGCACCGACGGGGCGGACGCGGCCACCCGTCCGGCGCGCGAGGTGGTGGTCGTGGTCATGACGACGACGGTGCGCCCGCGTCCATCCTGGTACCAGGAGCCTGCCGATCGTGGTACCGCCACCACCTGGTTGCGCGCCCGGGCGGGGGTGACACTGGGGCGGTGACCTCGACGACCCCCGACCGCGCCGCCCTCGGCGCCTTCCTGCGCGAGCGCCGCGGGCGCGTGACCCCCGGCGACGTCGGGCTGCCCGCGGGCGGACGGCGCCGCACACCGGGGCTGCGCCGCGAGGAGGTGGCGCAGCTCGCCGGCGTGGGGGTCACCTGGTACACGTGGCTGGAGCAGGGGCGGGCCAGGAACGTCTCGGACCAGGTGCTGGAGGCCGTCGCCCGGGTGCTGCGGCTCGACGGCGCCGAGCGTCGCCACCTCATGGTGCTCGCCGGCCGCGAGACCGCCGTCGCGCCCGGACCTCCGCCCGGGGTGCGGCCGGAGCAGCTCGCCGTGCTGGCCGGCCTGCTCCCGTACCCGGCGGCGGTGCAGACCGACGCGTACGACCTGCTCGCCGCCAACCGGGCCTACCGGTACCTGTTCGACGACCTCGACGCCCGCCCGCCCGAGGACCGCAACTGCGCCTGGCTGATGTTCACCGAGCCGCGCTGGCGCGGGGCCCTCGGCGAGGCGGAGGACACGGTGCTGCACAACATCGCCGCCCGGCTGCGGGCGCGTGAGCCCGAGCACCGCGACGACCCTCGCTGGTCCGCGCTGCTGGCGCGGCTGCGCGCGTCGTCGGCGGACTTCGTGCGGCACTGGGAGTCGTACGACGTCGCCGGGGACGGCACCCAGCTGCGGCACTACCGCTCGGCGCGCGCGGGCCGGCTCGACGTGCACTTCCAGAGCCTGTGGCTGGACCGGGCCCGCGGCGACCGGATCATCGTCATGACGCCGGCCGACGAGGCGACGGCGCAGCGGCTGGAGCGGCTGGACGCGCTGGTGGGGGCGGCGCCCGCCGTGACGTCCCGGGACGACGACGGGTCCGCTCGTCGTGGATTGGCCGTGTCGGTCACCGGTCCGGCGGGGGGATGATGGTCCCCGTGCGCACCATCCGACAGAGCCGCAAGCTCCGCGGCGTCCGCTACGACGTCCGCGGTCCCATCCTCGTCGAGGCCCAGCGCCTCGAGGCCGAGGGCCACCGCATCCTCAAGCTGAACATCGGCAACACGGCGCCGTTCGGCTTCGAGGCACCGGCGGCCATCCAGGCCGACGTCGTGCACCACCTGCCGGAGGCGCAGGGGTACAGCGACTCGCGCGGCATCTACGAGGCGCGCACCGCGGTGGCGCAGTACTACCAGTCGCGCGGGCTGCGCGACACGAGCGTGGACGACGTGTTCATCGGCAACGGCGTCTCGGAGCTCATCTCGATGGTGCTGCAGGCGTTCGTCGACGAGGGGAACGAGATCCTCGTCCCGGCGCCGGACTACCCGCTGTGGACGGGCGCCGTCACGCTGTGCGGCGGCACCGCCGTGCACTATCGGTGCGACGAGGAGAACGGCTGGATGCCGGACCTCGAGGACCTCGAGTCGAAGATCACCGAGAACACGCACGCCATGGTGATCATCAACCCGAACAACCCCACCGGCGCCGTGTACAGCAAGGAGATGGTGGAGGCGATGGTCGACATCGCCCGCCGTCACGACCTGGTCGTCCTCACCGACGAGATCTACGAGAAGATCCTGTTCGACGGCGCCACGCACCACCACGCCGCGGCCGCCGCGGGCGACGACGTGCTGTGCCTGACGTTCAGCGGGCTGTCCAAGGCGTACCGCGTGTGCGGCTACCGGGCCGGGTGGGTCATGGTGTCGGGTCCGAAGGAGAACGCCACCGAGTTCCTCGAGGGACTCACCCTGCTGGCGAACATGCGCATGTGCGCCAACGTGCCCGCGCAGCACGCCATCCAGACGGCGCTGGGCGGGTACCAGTCGATCGACGAGCTGATCGTGCCCGGCGGCCGGTTCTACGACCAGGCGATGCTGGCCGACAAGCTGCTCAACGAGATCCCCGGCGTCACCTCCGTGCGGCCGAAGGGCGCGCTGTACTGCTTCCCGCGCCTCGACCCGGAGATGTACCCGATCGAGGACGACGAGGCGTTCGTCATCGACCTGCTGCGGGCCAAGAAGATCCTCGTGACCCACGGGACCGGGTTCAACTGGTTCGAGCCGGACCACTTCCGCCTGGTGACGCTGCCCGACGAGGAGGTCCTCACCGAGGCCATCGGCCGCATCGGGGAGTTCCTGGCCACGCGCCGGCGGTAGCCCGCCCCACCCATTCTGCAACTAGCGGTTGCGCATCCGCTGTCCGCGGGCTAGCGTGATGTGCAACCACTAGTTGCAGGAGGGGTCATGGGTTCGACGAGCGAGCTGGGAAGCATCGAGCGGGAGATCTACGTCGAGGCGGCGCCGGAGGTCGTCTTCGAGGTGGTGAGCAGCCCGGAGCATGTCCGGCGGTGGTGGCCAGACGACGCGGACTTCGACCCGGAGCCCGGCACGGCGGGGTCGATCACGTTCGGCGAGGGCCCGGACCGGACGGTCGAGTCGTTCACGGTGGTCGAGTCGCTGCCGCCGCGGACGTTCTCGTTCCGCTGGACGCACCCGGCGGGGCAGGGGGCGACGGCGGGCAACTCGCTGCTCGTCACCTTCGAGCTCGTGCCGTCCGGCGACGGGACGCTGCTGCGCATGACCGAGACCGGCTTCCGTGAGCAGGGTTGGGAGGTCGCGGTCCTCGAGCAGCGCTACCGCGAGCACGTCGAGGGCTGGGCCTACTACCTGCCGCGGCTGGTGACGTACGCGGGGTCGCTGGAGGTCCGGCCATGACCGGGACGTCGTCGTCCGTGGACGACGGGCTCTGGTCCGCGATCGGCGACCCCACGCGACGCCGCATCCTCGACCTCCTGCTGGCCGACGGCGGCGGCACCGCGTCGTCGCTGAGCCGGCAGCTGCCGGTCACCCGGCAGGCCGTGGCCAAGCATCTCGACGTGCTCGACCGCGCCGGCCTCGTCCGCTCGACGACGGCGGGACGGGAGAAGCGGTGCGAGGTCGACGCCGCCCAGCTCGAGCGCGCCGCCGACCAGCTGGCCGCCGTCGGCCGCACCTGGGACCGGCGCCTGCAGCGCATCAAGGCGATCGCCGAGGCGATCGAGACCACGAGAAGGAGCTGATCACGATGGTGGACATCCTGCACAGGATCGCGACGACGACTGCGACGCCCCAGGCGATGTACGACGCCCTGACGACCGTGGACGGCCTCGCCGGCTGGTGGACCCAGGAGACGACGGGCGACGCCGGCCTCGGCGGGAAGGTCGAGTTCCGCTTCCCCGACGGCGGCTTCGTGATGGAGGTCGAGGAGCTGCGACCGAGCGAGCGCGTCGTGTGGCGCGTCGTCGACGGCCCCGAGGAGTGGGTCGGCACGACCGTCGAGTGGGACCTGCGCCAGGACGGCGGCTGGACCGTCCTGCTGTTCGCGCACCGCGGCTGGCGCGAGCCCGTGGAGTTCATGCACCACTGCAGCACCAAGTGGGCCACGTTCCTGCAGAGCCTCAAGGCCCTCGTCGAGGGCGCCGACGCCGCGCCGTCGCCCCGGGACGTGAAGATCGACAACTGGAACTGAGCGTATAGACGTTGTTTTGATTTCGGT
>NZ_JBHXAW010000116.1:0-12430 GCF_042726645.1 Isoptericola sp. NPDC060257 | reverse complement strand
GTTCTGGATCATCCCTGACACGCAGAACGGGCACCGCTCCTCCGAGGAGCGGTGCCCGTTCATGGCGGCCACAGTGTCAGGCGGGTCCCGAGCGCAGGAGCCCGGGGTCCTCGGGTGCCATCACTTCCAGGATCCCGTTCAAGTCCTCGACCGAGGCGAACTCCACAGTGAGCCGCCCCTTCGTCTTCCCGATGCTCACCTTCACCCGCGTCTCGAACCGGTCAGCAAGCCGGGTCGCGAGCTCGTCCATCGCTTCGCTGCGCTGACCCGCGCGCGGCGCACGACGCGTCGGCGAATCGGTGTCGCCGCTGGTCAGCAGCGTGACGATCTCCTCCGTGGCCCGCACAGAGAGACCCTCGGAAACGATGCGCTGAGCAAGTCGCTCGATCTCGGCGCCGTCGCTCAGCGAGAGGAGAGCACGCGCGTGACCTGCCGAGAGCACGCCGGCGGCGACCCGTCGCTGAACCAGCGGGGGCAGCTTCAGGAGGCGCAGCGTGTTCGAGATCTGCGGGCGCGACCGGGCGATCCGCGTTGCGAGCTCCTCATGAGTGCACCCGAAGTCGTCCAGCAGCTGGCGGTAGGCGGCCGCCTCCTCCAGGGGATTCAGCGCCGCACGGTGCAGGTTTTCGAGGAGCGCATCCCGCAACATGTCGCTGTCGTCGGTCTCGCGCACGATCGCAGGGATCGTCTCGAGTCCTGCGGCCTGGCTGGCACGCCACCGTCGCTCCCCCATGATGAGCTCGTAGTGCTCGGGGTCGGAGACGTCGGGTCGCACCACGATCGGCTGGAGCACGCCGATCTCCGAGATCGACGCCACCAGTTCGTCGAGCTCGCCATCGTCGAAGACGGTCCGCGGCTGCCAGGTGTTGGGGCGAATCGACTCGACAGGGAGCTCAGCGAACCGTGCACCGGGCACCGGCTTGAGCTCCGTTTCACGTGAAACGTCGTCAGCAGACCCGACCTCCGAAAGCGTCGCGCCCTCCGGCGCCGACGACTCCACAGCAGGCGCCGACGCTTCCGGCTCTTCATATGCGGACGACGAATCGGCGGGGTCGTCGACATCCGGGAACTCGATGCTGGTGATCAGGCCCAGCGAGAGACCGTCGGCGCCGAGGGACTCCTCCGTGACACGCTCCGCACCCGGGCCGCCGGCGTCGGCCGGAGCATCGGACTCGTCGGTGAGGACCGAGGCCGGAGCGGCAGAACCTGCGGGTCCGGGCGCCCTCACCTGCGGCTCGCCACCCGTCCGGATGCTCAGGCGACCGCCCGCGATCGCCGAGTCCCACGACGCAGAGCGGCGCGAAGCGCGCCCTCCGTCCTCTCCGTTCTCAGCTGCCGAACGCTCAGCAACACCGAGAGCGGCAGCGCCGCCGCTCTCGGTCGTGTCACGACCCTCGCCGGAAGGAAAGAAGACGTCGACCGGACGATCACCCTCGGGTCCGGAAGGGATCAGCGCGCCGAGCCCTCGACCCAGACCACGCTTCTTCTGACTCATGCTCCAGCCTCCTGAACCATCTGGCTCCGCACTCCCCTGTTCGTCCTGAAGTTACCGCCCCGCCTCCATACCGACGGAGAAGCGTCCACATCCCCGCCGCGGGTCCGGGCTCCACACGTCGCCCCCGCGCGCACGCGCCCTGCCGTCGCGCCGTTCCCCGCCGTCATCGCAGGTCAGCGCGCTGCGGCGCGCGCTCGGCGAGCTCCCGGGCGGCCTCGAGGTAGGCCAGGGATCCGGTCGAGCTCGGGTCGTAGGTCATGACAGTCTGCGCGTGGCTCGGGGCCTCGGAGATGCGGACCGAGCGCGGGACAGTGGTGCGGAGCGTCTGATCCGGGAAGTGCTCACGCACCTCCGCCGCGACCTGCTGTGCCAGATTCGTCCGGCCGTCGTACATCGTGAGGAGGATCGTGGAGACACGAAGCTCAGGATTCAGGTGCGCCTTGATCAGCTCGATCGTCTTGAGGAGCTGGCTGAGCCCCTCGAGCGCGTAGTACTCGCACTGGATCGGGATCAACACCTCGCGGCCGACCACGAACGCGTTCACGGTCAGCAGGCCAAGACTCGGGGGGCAGTCCACCAGCACGTAGTCGATCTGCTCCTCCCCCCGCTCCTCCCTCTCGGCCAGGTAGGCATCAAGCGCGCGCCGCAGCCGTGTTTCACGTGAAACGAGAGAGACGAGCTCGATCTCGGCTCCGGAGAGATCGATCGTCGCGGGCACACCGTAGAGTCCGGGAACGGTCGGGCACTCCTGGACCGTGTTGGCGAGCGGCTCGTCCTCGACCAGGACCTCGTAGATGGACGGCGTCCCAGCACGATGCTCCAAGCCGAGCGCGGTCGAGGCGTTCCCCTGCGGGTCGTTGTCGATGACCAGCACCTTCAGGCCCGACTGGGCCAGCCCGGCGGCGATGTTCACTGTGGTCGTCGTCTTCCCGACGCCGCCCTTCTGGTTCGCCACCGTGATGATGCGGGTGCGAGCAGGGCGGGGGAACTGCCGTCCCTGCAGCTCGATCCGACGCCGCGCGTCGATCGCGAGCTGCGCGGCGAGGGGCGTGGACTCGTCAGCCTCGGGGACAGACGCGACGAGCGCAGCCCTGTGTCCGTCGATGGCGGGAGGAAGCCCGCCCTGCGCCCAGGACAAGGCCGGCGCGGTTTCACGTGAAACGTGCGGATCACCCGTCGCGGTCCCATTGTTCTGCGGGACGTCGTCGACGTGCTCCGTACTCGTGCTCACGTGCCACTCCTCCGGTTCGTCACAGGGACTGTGCACCCGAGTCGCCGCACGTACGACGCCACGGCCCGGTGCTCCGCGCTCACTCTACGGCCTCACCGGCGTCGCGACGGGTCAAAACTCCGGCCCGTGGACAGGCCGAACGTCCACGGCCGGAGTGCTTGCGACAGTCAGGTGCGCCGCACGCGAAGGATCGTGGTGGGTTCGACGTTGTCGACCGTGCGTCCCTCAAGGATCTCCGGCTCAGCGGTTTTGAAGGACCGCAGCACCTTGCGAGCCGGCTCGATCTCCCGCTCGACGTTGCGACCCTTCAGCACGACCATCGCGCCGCCCCTTCGAACGAGCGGGAGGCTCATCCGCGCGAGCTTGCTCAACGCCGCCACCGCGCGCGAGGTCACGGCGTCCACCTCGAAGGCGCCGTGGTACTCCTCCGCGCGCCCGCGCTTCACCAGCACGTTCTCCAGGCCCAGGTTCTCGACGCACTCCTGCAGCCACGCCGTCCGACGCTCCATCGGCTCGATGAGGTGCACCTCGACCTTCGGTCGCTGGATCGCCAGCACGAGGCCGGGGAGACCGGCACCCGAGCCGATGTCTGCCACCGAACGCACGTCGCCCAGGTACGGCGTCACAGCGGCGGAGTTGAGGATGTGGCGCTCCCACAGGCGCGCGACCTCCCGCGGGCCGATGAGCCCACGCAGCTCGCCCTCGTCCCTCAGGCTCGCGGCATACCGGGCCACCAGCTCGTAGCGGTCACCGAAGTACTCACGGACGGCGTCGCTCTGACCGAGCTCCGCGTCCTCGTCGCCCGCGGGGACCTGCGTCTCGTCGCTCACGATCTCTCCCTTGCACTCCCATTACATGCCGAGAGCCCGTCGTTTCACGTGAAACAACGGGCTCTCGAGACGTCCTTCAGGACTCCGACGCGCCGTCCTTCTCCGCGGCCGGCTGCACCACCACATACCGTGCCGGCTCCACGCCACGCGAGTCGCTGATCAGGCCCGCCGCTGCGACGGCGTCGTGCACGACCTTGCGCTCGAACGCGTTGAGCGGGTCGAGCTCGACCTCGCGACCGGACTCGCGCACGGTCCGAATCGCGTCCTCCGCCAGCGCCGTGAGCTCCTGCCGACGCGCCGCGCGGAACCCGGCGATGTCGAGCATCAGCCGGCTCCGCTCCCCCGTCCGCGCCTGAACGGCCAGGCGCGTGAGCTCCTGCAGCGCCTCCAGCACCTCGCCGTCACGCCCGACCAGAGCAGAGAGGTCCTCGTCCTCGTCCGCCACGACCTCGACGGCGGCACGGTCGTGCTGGATGTCGAGGTCGATGTCCCCGTCGAGGTCGGCGATGTCGAGCAGCTCTTCGAGGTAGTCCGCCGCGATCTCGCCCTCCTCCTCGAGGCGCTTCGTACGGTCGGGGCCGTGCTCCACCGGAGTGTCCGTCGTCATCGGTGTTCGATTCCTCTCGCTGCTCAACGGCGCTTCTGGCGGTTCTTGCGCTTGGGTTGCTCACGCTGCCCGCGGGGCTTCTCGGGCTCGGGCTCCGGGGTCGCCTCGATGGCACCCTTGGCTGCTGCCTTCCGCGCCTGCTTCTCCTTCAGGAGACGCTCCGCCTCCGAGCCGGGAGCCGGCATCTTCTTGATCGTGTAGAACTGCTGGCCCATCGACCAGAGGTTCGAGATGACCCAGTAGATCAGCACGCCGACGGGGAAGTTGATGCCCGAGATCAGGAAGATCACCGGAAGGATGTAGAGCATCATCTTCTGCGTGCTCGCCATCGGCCCCTCGAGGGCGGCCTTCGGCATGTTCTTCATCGTGAGCTGGCGCTGGGTGAAGAACATCGTGGCGCTCATCAGGACGATGAGGCAGATGACGACGACGCGCGACGTCATCGAGTCGGTCGTCCGGAAGACGTCGGAGAGCTGCGCTCCGAAGAGGCTCGACGACTCGATGTCGCCGGCGATCCGCTGGTCGATCGGACCGATGGCCTTGTGCGTGCCCTCCGCGATGCCCTGCAGGTTGTTGAGGACCCGGAACAGCGCGAAGAAGATCGGGGACTGCAGGAGGATCGGCAGGCACGACGCCATGGGGTTGGTGCCGTGCTTGCGGTAGAGCTCCATGGTCTCGCGGCCCATGGCCTCGCGGGACGCGGGATCGGTCTTGCCCTTGTACTTCTTCTGCACCGCCTGCAGCTCGGGCTGCATCATCTGCATCCCGCGCGAGGCCTTGATCTGCTTGAAGAAGAGCGGGATCAGTGCGATACGGATGACGACCGTCAGAGCGACGATCGAGAACACCCATGCCCAGCCAGGGCCGTCCTGCATCCCGAGGGTCGTGAACAGGGCGTGCGCCCCGTACATGATCCAGGCCACGACCCACTCGATGGGGTAGAGGATGGTGTCGAACATCCCGAATTGTCTCCTCTGTCGGAAAGTCTGCGTCCCCGGCGGCGCGGTCCGGGAGGGTCAGTGTGCTGCGCCGCGGTGCTCGTGACCTGCCGCGTCGACATCGACGTGGCGGGAACGAGCGGGTGGGACGTCGTCGACTCCGCCGAGGCTCCACGGGTTGCACCGCAGGATCCGCCACAGAGCGAGGCCGGTTCCCCGTAGCGTCCCGTGCGTACGGATCGCGATGATCGCGTACTGGGAGCACGACGGGTAGTACTTGCAGGTGGGCCCCGTCAGCGGGGAGATCACCGACTGGTAGACGCGCAGGACGCCGATGAGGACGGTCGCCGGGAGGTTCCGCAGCGCGTCGCGTCCGCGGTCGAACGTCGAGGCGGTCACGTCGTCCTCCGGGCGCGCACGACGGCGCGTTCGAGGCTGCTCGTGAGGTCCTTGTCGAGCTCCGCGTACGTGGCGCCGCTCGAGGCGGGCAGAGCACGAACGACCATCCGGGCCCCAGGGGGGATGGCGGGAAGGTGCGCCGCAGCGATGTGCCGCAGACGGCGCTTCACCTGGTTGCGGTGCACGGCGTTCCCCACGGCCTTGGATACGACAAGACCGACCTGTGACGGGGCATCGCCCGCGACAGCACCGACGCCGGCCTCAAGGCCGGCGTCGGGGTCGACGAGGAGATGCACCACCACGGTCGATCGACCTGCACGCGTGCCGCGGCGCACCGTCCGTTCGAAGTCGACGGAACGGCGCAGTCGGTGCGCCGCGGGCAGCATCCGTCAGGCAGAGAGCTCGGCGCGACCCTTGCGCCGACGGTTCGCCAGGATGGCGCGGCCGGCGCGGGTGCGCATGCGCAGCCGGAAGCCGTGGGTCTTGGCACGACGGCGGTTGTTCGGCTGGAAAGTCCGCTTGCTCACGAGGTACTCCAAGAAACGTCGGGGAGGCACACCGTCAGTTCCTCGACGATGCAGGTCTTGTCGCAGGTCGGGCTCGCGTACGAGACGTGGAAGCACCGACCGGGCCGACCCGAGGACCGGCAGCCCTGTTAAGGGCGCGCGAAAGGACCTGGAACGGCTGTCCGACGTTACGCCGTGGAGGCCTCTCAGGTCAAACCCGCCCGGGGGCGCCCCGGACCGGCCGGTGGCTACGATGTGGAGGACCTCACGCACCTCGGCGCGACGTCGCGCCGGTCGACCGGTCCGGTCATCGCCCACAGCATTGTCCACAGGTTCCACAGCATGTGGACAACGCTGTGGACGGCGATCTGGCGTGGCAGACTCGCGACCTCGCTGACCATCCCGAACGACCCGAAGGACGACGCCCGTGGCCCAGCCGGACGAGAACATCACCGACGTCTGGGCACACACGCTCGCCACTCTCGAGGCACGGCCGGACATGAGCGCCCGGCAGCTCGCGTTCATCAAGCTCGCGAAGCCGATGGCCATCCTCGAGGACACCGTGTTCATCGCGGTGCCGCACGAGCAGACGCGCGCCTACCTCGAGACCAGCGTGCGCGACCAGCTCGTGTCCGCGATGGCCTCCACGCTCGGTCGCGACATCCGCTTCGGCATCACCGTGGACCCGGAGCTGAGCAGCGACACCCTCACCGGACCGTCGCAGGACTACACGGCTCCCCCGGAGCCCGGCGTCCCCGACGAGCCGGAGGCGCCCCCGCTGCCGCCGAGCCCCAAGCAGTCGGCCGAGCCGACCCGTCTCAACCCGAAGTACATCTTCGAGACCTTCGTCATCGGCTCGTCCAACCGGTTCGCCCACGCCGCCGCCGTCGCCGTGGCCGAGGCACCGGCCAAGGCGTACAACCCGCTGTTCATCTACGGCGACTCCGGGCTCGGCAAGACGCACCTGCTCCACGCCATCGGCCACTACGCCCACAACCTCTATCCCCATGTGCGCGTGCGGTACGTGAACTCCGAGGAGTTCACCAACGACTTCATCAACAGCATCGGCGAGGGGCGCGCCGGGGCCTTCCAGCGCCGCTACCGCGACGTCGACGTCCTCCTCATCGACGACATCCAGTTCCTCGAGGGCAAGGAACAGACGATGGAGGAGTTCTTCCACACCTTCAACGCCCTCCACAACGCGGACAAGCAGGTGGTGATCACCTCCGACGTCCCGCCCAAGCAGCTGAACGGCTTCGAGGACCGGCTGCGGTCGCGCTTCGAGTGGGGCCTCATCACGGACGTCCAGCCGCCGGACCTCGAGACGCGCATCGCCATCCTGCGCAAGAAGGCCGCGAGCGAGCGGCTCGACGTCCCGGCCGAGGTGCTCAGCTACATCGGCTCGCGCATCTCCACGAACATCCGCGAGCTCGAGGGCGCGCTCATCCGCGTCACGGCCTTCGCGAACCTCAACCGCCAGGCCGTGGACCTGGCCCTCGCGGAGATCGTCCTCAAGGACCTCATCACCGACGACGACACGCAGGAGATCACCCCGTCGATGGTGATCGCCCAGACGGCCGCCTACTTCGGGCTCACGATCGACGACCTGTGCGGTTCCTCCCGCTCGCGCGTGCTCGTCACCGCCCGTCAGATCGCCATGTACCTGTGCCGGGAGCTCACCGACCTGTCGTTGCCGAAGATCGGCCAGCAGTTCGGCGGCCGTGACCACACCACCGTGATGCACGCGAACAAGAAGATCGCGGGCCAGATGGCCGAGCGTCGTTCCACCTACAACCAGGTGACCGAGCTCACGAGCCGCATCAAGCAGCAGCACCGCGGCTGACCTCTCTCCGCACGACGAACCGCCTCGCGGGCCCGACCACGCTCTCCACAGGGCTGTGGATCCGGGCCCGTCGGCGTCTCTCCACATCCCTGCCCACAGGGAGATGCCCGGAAACGGCCGGTTGCGCTGCATCTGTCCCCAGGCCTGTGGAGCGATACCGTGGACAAGCGGCCCTGCACGGGCACGGGAGAGATTCACACCTGTGGATAACTCTGTGGACGCGTGTGGACCACGGCGCCAGATCCGTGGACGACGACGCCCCGATCGGTGGACGGCTGTGGGTACAGATTCCGTCGCCCACAGGCACAAGGTGTTGTCCACAGCGGCGCCCCCACGGCCTCCACACCCTGAACAGCCCTCTGACCTGCACAAACGTTCGTCATCCCCAGATTCCACAACCCCGATGACGATGACGAACGTTTGATCATCAAGAAATTCCCCACACCTTCATCAGGGCGGCGAGGCGGTCCAGGGCGGTGCCGCGCCCCGGCCTGAGGATCACGTGCCGAAGAGCCCCTGTCTCGCGTAGGGTTTGGCTCGGACGACGAGGCAGGTCGGGTCACGTCGACGGTCCGGGCCGGTCCCGGGCCACCGGCCCCACGCCCGCACGTCCGCTTCGATCGACAAGGGTCGACAACGCGAGGAGTGGGATGAAGTTCCGGGTTGAGCGTGACGTCCTGGCCGAGGCCGTGACCTGGACGGCGCGCACGCTCCCCACGCGCCCTCCGGCACCGGTGCTCGCGGGCGTACGCATCGAGGTCGACACGGCCGGCACGATCTGGCTGTCCAGCTTCGACTACGAGGTGTCCGCGCGGGCGGAGATCCCCGCCGAGGTCTCCGAGCCGGGGACGGTGCTCGTCTCGGGACGCCTGCTGGCCGAGATCTCCCGGGCCCTGCCCAACAAGCCTGTGGACGTCACCCTCGAGGGCACGAAGGTGGTCCTGACGTGCGGCGCCTCGCGCTTCACCCTGCTGACCATGCCGGTCGAGGACTACCCGACGCTGCCGCAGATGCCCGAGCTGAGCGGCACGGTGACCGGCGACGCGCTCACGCACGCCGTCGCCCAGGTCAGCGTGGCCGCGAGCCGCGACGACACGCTTCCCCTGCTCACCGGCGTGCGCATGGAGATCGAGGGCGAGCGCATCACGCTCATCGCCACCGACCGGTACCGCCTGGCCCTGCGCGAGCTCACCTGGACGCCGGCCACGCCGGGCTACTCGGCCGTCGCCCTCGTGCGCGCCCGCACCCTGACCGACGTCGCGAAGTCGCTCGGTGGGGGCGGGGGCCTCGTCAACGTGGGCCTGTCCACAGGCCAGGGCGTCGACCTCATCGGCTTCGAGGCGGGCGGCCGCCACACGACGTCGCAGCTCGTCGACGGCGACTACCCGCCCGTGCGGCGTCTCTTCCCGGACGCGACGCCGATCCACGCCGTCGTCGCCACCGCGCCGCTCATCGAGGCCGCCAAGCGCGTGTCCCTCGTGGCGGAGCGCAACACCCCGATCCGGCTGTCGTTCACGGACGGTCAGGTCGTGCTCGACGCCGGGCAGGGCGACGACGCGCAGGCGTCCGAGGCCCTCGAGGCGGTGCTGGTGGGCGAGGACATCCAGGTCGCGTTCAACCCGCAGTTCCTGCTGGACGGGCTCGGCGCGCTCGGCACCGACTTCGTCCGGCTGTCGTTCACGCACCCGAACAAGCCTGTGGAGTTCACCGGCCAGGAGTCGCTCGACGGCGAGGACTCGTCGGAGTACCGCTACCTGCTCGTGCCGATCCGCTTCGCCGGCTGAGCTCGACCTGCCCGCTCGCCCGCACCGCCCCCCCGGAGGAACCCATGGTCAGCCACATCGGACTCGTCGGTCTGGGCAAGATGGGCAACAACATGCGCGAGCGGCTGCGCCGCGGCGGCATCGAGGTCACCGGGTACGACCCGCGGCCCGAGGTGTCGGACGTCGCGTCGCTCGCGGACCTCGTGGCCGCGCTGCCCGCGGACCGTCGCGTGGTGTGGGTGATGGTGCCGGCCGGCGACCCGACGCGCGGCGTGGTGCAGGAGCTGGGGACGCTGCTGGGCGACGGTGACGTCGTCGTCGAGGGCGGGAACTCGCACTACCCGGAGGACCAGGCGCGCGCCGCAGAGCTGGCCGAGCGCGGGATCGGTTACGTCGACGTCGGCGTCTCCGGCGGCGTGTGGGGCCTGGAGAACGGGTACGGCCTGATGTGCGGCGGCGACCGCGCGCACGTCGAGACGCTCATGCCCGTCTTCGACGCGCTGCGGCCCGAGGGCCCCCGCGAGGAGGGTTTCGTGCACGCCGGCCAGGTGGGCGCGGGGCACTTCGCGAAGATGGTCCACAACGGCATCGAGTACGGCCTCATGCAGAGCTACGCCGAGGGCTACGAGCTGCTCGCCGCCAAGGACATCGTCACGGACGTGCACGGCACGATGAAGGCGTGGATGCGCGGCACGGTCGTGCGGTCGTGGCTGCTCGACCTCATGGTGAAGGCGCTCGAGGAGGACCCGGCGCTGGCGGCGATCGACGACTGGGTGGACGACTCGGGCGAGGGCCGCTGGACGGTCGACGAGGCCATCGACAACGCGGTGCCGCTGCCCGTGATCTCCGCGGCGCTGTTCGCGCGCTTCGCGTCCCGGCAGGACGAGTCCCCGGCGATGAAGGCCGTGGCCGCGCTGCGCCAGCAGTTCGGCGGGCACGCGGTCAAGCCCGCGCAGTGAGGCCGGCGGTGGCAGGCCGCCGAGCAGGGTAGATGTACGTCTCCCACCTCTCCCTCCTCGACTTCCGCTCGTACGCCGCGGCCGACGTCGAGCTCGAGCCTGGCCCGAACGCGTTCGTCGGGCGGAACGGCCAGGGCAAGACCAACCTCGTCGAGGCGATCGGCTACGTGGCGACCCTCGGCAGCCACCGGGTCGCGAACGACACCCCCCTCATCAGGGCGGGGGCGGAGCGTGCGGTGGTCCGGACGCGGATCGTGCGCGGGGACCGGGCGTCGACCGTCGAGCTGGAGATCACCGCGGGCAAGGCGAACAGGGCCCGCGTGAACCGTGGGCAGCTCGGACGGGCGCGCGACGTGCTCGGCATCCTGCGGACGGTGCTCTTCGCGCCCGAGGACCTCGCGCTCGTCAAGGGCGACCCCGACGGCCGCCGCCGCTTCCTCGACCAGCTGGTGGTGCAGCTCCTCCCCCGCGCGGCCGGCCTGCTGGGCGACTACGAGCGCGTGGTGCGGCAGCGGTCGGCGCTGCTCAAGTCGCTCCGCGGGGCGCGGCGGTCCGGTGCAGGCGCTCTGGACACGAGCACCCTCGAGGTCTGGGACGCCCGGGCGGCGCAGCTCGGCGGGCAGATCCTTGCGATGCGACTCGCGCTGGTGGAGGCCCTGCGACCGCACGTCGCGGCCGCGTACGAGCAGGTCAGCGACGCCGACGGTGATGCCCAGCTCGCGTACCGCTCGAGCGTCCCCGGCGCCGCGGACGGCGGGACGCCTGCCGCGGAGGACCTGGAGAAGGCGATCCTCGCGGCGATGGCGGAGGCACGCGCCCAGGAGCTGGAGCGCGGCGTCAGCCTCGTCGGGCCGCACCGCGACGACCTGGTCCTCACCCTCGGCGGGCTCCCGGCCAAGGGGTACGCGAGCCACGGGGAGTCGTGGTCGTTCGCGCTGGCGCTGCGGCTCGCGTCGTACCGGCTGCTCGGTGGCGGCGACGACCCGGAGCACGTGCCGGACGCCGCGTTCTGGGACCCCGACCTCGACACGGACGCCGACCCCGTGCTGATCCTGGACGACGTGTTCGCCGAGCTGGACGTGCGACGTCGCGAGCGGCTGGCGGAGCTCGTCGCGCCGGCTCGCCAGGTGCTCGTCACCGCCGCCGTGCCCGACGACGTCCCGCCGGGGCTGCTCGGCGCGCGGTACGAGGTCACCCCCGGCCAGGTGCGTCGTGCGACGTGACGACGGCGAGACCGTCGAGGGGGACCTCCCGGAGGACGACGGGAGCGCGGGCGGCCCGTCCTCCCGCGCCGAGGACCCGCGACCGGTCACGGACCGCACCGAGCTGACGCCGCCGTCGGCGGTCGCACGAGAGGCCCTCAACCGTGCGAAGGCGGCGGCGCGGGCCAAGGGGCTCCGGCCGGGCTCGCCGGCGCGCCGTTCCCCTCTCGCGGAGCCCCGTCTGTCCGGGCAGGGTCCCGGCGCCCGCGACCCGCAGCTCCTGTCGGAGGTGCTGGGGCGCCTCATGCGTGACAAGGGGTGGACGGCGGACGTGTCCGTCGGCGGCGTGGTCGGGCGCTGGCGCGAGGTGGTGGGCGACCAGGTCGCCGACCACTGTCAGCCGGAGACCTTCGAGCAGAAGGTGCTCGTGGTGCGCGCCGACTCGACCGCGTGGGCGACCCAGGTGCGGCTGCTGGTGCCGACCCTGCTCCGCCGGCTCGAGGAGGAGGTCGGCGAGGGCGTGGTCGAGCAGGTCACCGTGCTCGGGCCGGCCGGGCCGGGCTTCCGCCGCGGACGACGCACGGTGCGCGGCCCGGGACCGCGCGACACGTACGGCTGAGGCTCAGGACCGCGCGGACATGACGACGGGGCCCGGCC
>NZ_JBHXAW010000115.1:0-12584 GCF_042726645.1 Isoptericola sp. NPDC060257 | reverse complement strand
GGGCCAAGGAGCAGGGCATCCGCGTGGGTCCGGGCCGCGGCTCGGCCGCCGGCTCGATGGTGTCCTACGTCATGGGCATCACGGAGCTCGACCCGCTCAAGCACGGCCTGATCTTCGAGCGCTTCCTCAACCCGGAGCGCATCTCCATGCCCGACGTCGACGTCGACTTCGACGAGCGCCGGCGCGCCGAGGTCATCCGGTACGTCACCGAGAAGTACGGCGACGACCGCGTCGCGATGATCGTCACCTACGGCTCCATCAAGGCGAAGCAGGCGCTCAAGGACGGCTCCCGCGTGCTCGGGTTCCCCTTCGCGATGGGGGAGAAGCTCACCAAGGCGATGCCGCCCGCCGTCATGGGCAAGGACATCCCGCTGTCGGGCATCTTCGACCCGAAGCACGAGCGCTACGCCGAGGCGGCGGAGTTCCGCGCGGTGCACGACGCCGACCCCGAGGCCCAGCGCGTGGTCGAGACGGCCCGCGGCATCGAGGGCCTGAAGCGCCAGTGGGGCGTGCACGCCGCGGGCGTCATCATGTCGAGCCATCCGCTGATCGACATCATCCCGATCATGCGGCGCCCGCAGGACGGCGCGGTCATCACGCAGTTCGACTACCCGACGTCCGAGGGCCTCGGCCTCATCAAGATGGACTTCCTCGGGCTGCGCAACCTCACGATCCTCGACGACGCGCTCGAGAACATCGTCATGAACGGCAAGGAGCCGGTGGCGATCGAGACGGTCGAGCTCGACGACAAGGCCACCTACGACCTGCTTGCCCGCGGCGACACGCTCGGCGTGTTCCAGCTCGACGGCGGCGCGATGCGCTCGCTGCTGCGCCAGATGCGGCCGGACAACTTCGAGGACGTCTCCGCCGTCATCGCGCTGTACCGCCCCGGGCCGATGGGCATGAACTCCCACATCAACTACGCCCTGCGCAAGAACGGCATGCAGAAGATCGAGCCGATCCACCCGGAGCTCGAGGAGCCGCTCAGCGAGGTGCTCGGCGAGACGTACGGCCTCATCGTCTACCAGGAGCAGGTGCAGCGCGCCGCCCAGATCCTCGCCGGGTACTCGCTCGGCCAGGCCGACCTGCTGCGGCGCGCGATGGGCAAGAAGAAGAAGGAGATCCTCGACAAGGAGTTCGTCCCCTTCGAGGCGGGCATGAAGGAGCGCGGCTACTCCAAGCCCGCGATCCAGGCGGTCTGGGACACCCTGGTGCCGTTCGCCGGGTATGCGTTCAACAAGGCGCACTCCGCCGGGTACGGCGTCGTCTCGTACTGGACGGCGTACCTCAAGGCGAACTACCCGACCGAGTACATGGCCGGCCTGCTGCAGAGCGTGCGGGACGACAAGGACAAGATGGCGCTCTACCTGGGCGAGTGCCGTCGCATGCACATCACGGTGCTGCCGCCCGACGTCAACGACTCCGCGGCCAAGTTCACCGCCGTCGGCGACGACATCCGCTTCGGCCTGACGGCGATCCGCAACGTCGGCGCCAACGTCGTGGACGCGATCATCGCCGCGCGCGAGGAGAAGGGTGCGTTCACCTCGTTCACGGACTTCCTCGACAAGGTGCCGGCCGTGGTCTGCAACAAGCGCACCATCGAGTCGCTCATCAAGGCCGGGGCGTTCGACTCGCTCGGCCACCCGCGCCGGGCCCTGCTCGTGGTGCACGAGCAGGCCGTGGACTCGGTCATCTCCGTGAAGCGCAAGGAGGCCGAGGGCCAGTTCGACCTCTTCGCCGGCTTCGGTGGTGCGGAGGAGGACGCGGCGATGACGTTCGCCGTCGACGTGCCCGACCTGCCCGACTGGGACAAGAAGCAACGGCTCGCGTTCGAGCGCGAGATGCTCGGGCTGTACGTGTCGGACCATCCGCTGTCGGGCCTGGAGCACGTGCTGGCGCGGGCGGCGGACACGTCGATCGCGTCGCTGATGGCCGACGAGGGGCGGCAGGACGGCTCGCAGGTCACGGTGGCGGGTCTGCTCACCAGCGTGCAGCGCAAGATGAGCAAGAACGGCAACCCCTGGGCCGCCGTCACGGTCGAGGACCTCGAGGGTGCCGTCGAGGTGATGTTCTTCGGCGAGACGTACCTCGCGTACTCGACGATCCTCGCGGAGGATCAGGTCGTCACGCTGCGCGGCCGGGTGCGGCGTCGCGACGACCAGATGCAGCTGCAGGCGATGGAGGTCTCTCTGCCGGACACATCCGCCGTCGCCGACGCGCCCGTGCTGGTCACCGTCCCGCACACCCGCTGCGTCGAGCCGGTGATGGTGCGGCTGCGCGAGGTGCTCGCCACGCACCCGGGCTCGGCGGAGGTGCACGTGAGCGTCGCGGAGCCCGGCAAGCGGACGGTGGTGCGCGCGGCGGACACGCTGCGGGTCGAGAAGTCGCCCGCGCTGTTCGGCGACCTCAAGGCGCTCCTCGGCCCGAGCTGCCTGTCGTGACGGGTCGGGGGGCCGCGGTGGACGACGGCTCGGCGGCCCACCGGTTCCGCGTCGTCCCGGCCGCCTACGTCTACCTGCGCCGCGAGGGCCAGGTGCTGCTGCAGCTGCGGCAGGGCACGGGGTACAGGGACGGGCACTGGGCGGCCGCCGCGGCGGGGCACGTCGAGGCGGGGGAGTCCGTCCTCGACGCCGCCGTGCGGGAGGTGCGCGAGGAGCTCGGTGTCGAGGTGGACCCGGCCGATCTCGTACCGGTGACCACGATGCACCGCGGACAGCCCGGCGGCCCGGCGCTCGAGCAGCGGGTCGACTTCTTCTTCACGGCCACCCGTTGGGCGGGCGCCCCGGAGATCCGCGAGCCGGAGAAGGTCGGGGACCTGCGCTGGTTCCCGTTCGTCGCGCTGCCCGACCCGGTCGTGCCGCACGAGCTGGTGGTGCTGCGCGCCCTGCACGACGAAGGGCGACACGGTACCCGCGTGCCGCCGATCCTCACCGGCGGGTTCTGACCCGGCGCGGCCAGATCGGATCGGGGCCGGCGGATCAGTGGTGGTGGCCGTGCGCCGCGTGCGGGTCGTACGCCGTCGCCCCGGGCCGGGACCACTGCGGCACCGGGCGTCCGCGGCCCTTCCACCACGTGGCGGTCGGGTGCTGCGGCCACCCGGCGGGGGAGTCCTCCCAGCGCTCCTGCCGCCCGTACACCGTCAGGTCGAGCAGCTGCGCCTGCGCCATGATCGCCTCGACCCGCGGTGCGTGGTCTCGTTCGCGAGGACCCGGTCGCCGACGCGCAGGTAGCAGGAGATCAGCCCGCGGTCGTCGCTGAGCCCGCCGCCCACCGCCTCGTCGGTCACGCCCTGCATCGAGTACCAGGGCACGCGGTAGCCCATGAACTCCACGAACGGGGCGACCTCGCCCCAGGGGCCCTCGCAGAAGACGGCGAACGTCACGCCGCGATGGTCGCCCTCGCGGGTGTGCGCCTTCTCGCGGGCGCGCAGCTCCTCACGGTCGCGCAGCCAGGTGGCGCGGTCGACGACGACGGGAGCGGGGGTGGGGACGGTGGCGGTCACGGCGGGCTCCTCGGGCAGGACGGTCCGGCCGGTCGTGGGACCGCAGCCCGCCTCCGGACTCATCGGTGGGCTGCCACCGGCGGCCGTAGGCTCGGGGCGTGTTCCGCCTCAACCCCGAGCAGCTCGTGTTCGTCACCGAGCGCCACCTCGCCACCCTCACCACCCTGCGCGCGGACGGCAGCCCGCACGTCGTCCCCGTCGCCTTCACCTGGGACGCCGACGCCGGGGTCGCGCGCACCACGGCACGGCGGACGTCGACGAAGGTCGCCAACGCGCGCCGGGCGACGGCCGACGGGGGCCGGCCGCGGGCCGCGCTCTGCCAGGTCGACGGCGGGCGGTGGCTGACGCTCGAGGGGGCGATCGAGGTGAGCGAGGACCCGGACGAGGTCGCGGACGCCGTCGTGCGGTACGCGAAGCGCTACCGACCGCTCGAGCACGACCCCGAGCGCGTCGTCCTGCGCCTCACCCCCGACCGCGCGATGGCCTCCACCTACATGGCCTGATCGTCGTGGGCGCTCGTTCGATGCTGTGGGTCGTGCGACAGCGCCACACGAACGCCCACCACGGTCCGCGTCAGGCGACGACGGCGGTCTCGTCGCCCTCGGGGAGCGCCACGGTGACGCGGTCGCCGCGGACGAGCTGGCGACCGCGCCGGGTCTCCGCCTCGCCGTTGACGCTGACCTCGCCGTCGGCGACCAGGTCGCGGGCGTGCGTGCCGGACTCGGCCAGCCCCGCGAGCTTGAGGAACTGACCCAGGCGGATCATGTCGTCGCGGATCGGGACGTCCATGCCGTCGTGGTGGCTGTCGTGGTCGGCGCTCATGCGTCCATTCTCCGGCACCGGCGCCCGGGCGGCGGTGCGCGCTGCCTAGACTGGCCGGGTGATCCGACGCATCGACCTCCGCGGGCAGGACCTGACCCGCACCGAGCTGCTCGGGGTGCTGCCGCGCCCCGAGGTCGGGGTGGACCAGGCGATCCAGGCCGTCACCCCGATCATCGCCGACGTCCGGGCCCGCGGCGCCGCCGCGCTCCGTGACCTGTCGGAGCGCCTCGACGGTGTGCGGCCGGAGCATCTGCGGGTCCCGGCGGCCGCGCTGGCCGACGCGCTCGAGGAGCTCGACCCTCAGGTACGGGCGGGCCTGGAGGAGGCGATCCGCCGCGTGCGCGCGGTGCACGCCGCGCAGGTGCCGACCGAGCACGCCACGCAGCTCGCGCCCGGTGCCGTCGTGCGCCAGCGGTGGGTCCCCGTGCAGCGCGTGGGCCTGTACGTGCCCGGCGGCCGCGCCGTGTACCCGTCGTCCGTGATCATGAACGTGGTCGCCGCGCAGGAGGCCGGGGTTCCCGGGCTCGCCGTCGCGTCCCCGCCGCAGAAGGACGCCGGCGGGCTGCCGCACCCGACGATCCTCGCGGCCTGCGCGCTGCTCGGGGTCGACGAGGTGTACGCCGTCGGCGGCGCGCAGGCGGTGGCGATGTTCGCGTACGGGGCCGCCGGCACCGAGCCGCAGGACGGCGACGTGCTGTGCGAGCCGGTGGACGTCGTGACGGGCCCCGGCAACGTGTACGTGACGGCGGCCAAGCGCCTGGTGCGCGGCGTCGTCGGCATCGACGCCGAGGCCGGGCCCACGGAGATCGCCGTGCTGGCCGACGCCACCGCCGACCCGGGGCACGTCGCCCTCGACCTCATCAGCCAGGCCGAGCACGACCCGATGGCCGCCTCCGTGCTGGTCACCCCGTCCGTGGAGCTCGCCGGCGCCGTGGAGGCCCGGCTGAGCGACCTGGTGGGGTCCACCAAGCACTCCGCACGCGTCCTGCAGGCGCTCAGCGGGCCGCAGTCCGCCGTCGTCCTCGTCGACGACCTGGAGCAGGGCCTCGCGGTGGTGGACGCCTACGGCGCGGAGCACCTGGAGATCCAGACCGAGGGGGCCGCGGCGCTCGCGGAGCGCGTGCGCTCGGCGGGGGCGATCTTCGTCGGCCCGTGGTCGCCGGTCTCCCTCGGCGACTACATGGCGGGCAGCAACCACGTGCTCCCCACCGGCGGCTCCGCGCACTTCTCCAGCGGCCTCGGCGTGCACGCCTACCTGAAGTCCGTGCAGGTGGTGGAGTACACCCGCGACGCGCTCGAGGAGCTGGGCGACCGTATCGTCGCCGTCGCGAAAGACGAGGACCTGCCCGCGCACGGCGAGGCCGTCCGCGGGCGCTTCCTCTGAGCTGCGTCGCCTGAGCGCCGGCACCTGAGCGGCGCCGGAGCATGGCCGTCGCGTCGACGGTCTGCTCTCGCGGCTCGGAAGAATAGTGTGCCAAGCGCCACGGCTGACGCCGGCGGCCGCGTCGGAGGGCCGTGCGAGCATGGACGCATGCCCGCGCCGCCACCCCGCCTCGACCCGGTCGTGGTGGGCGACGTCGTCGGGAGCGCGACGTTCCGGCGGGCCCAGGGCTACCAGCGCGCGGGCATGGTGCGCACGTGGCACTGGGACCCTGACGCGCGGGAGCTCACGGCCCGCGTCGCGGGCAGCGGGAGCCAGCCGTACAGCTGCCGCGTGTCGTTCGCCGTCGGGTCCGACGGGCGGTACGGCTACGAGGGCTCGACCTGCAGCTGCCCGGTCCGCGAGGACTGCAAGCACGTCGCCGCCGTGCTCCTGCACGTCGGCGCCGACCCTGAGGCGACCGACGCCGCGGGGGCCGACGCCGGAGACGAGGACGACGTGCCCGTCGGGTGGCGCGGGCGCCTGGCCGGGGTGACCGGGGCCCGGGACCCTGGATCGCGCGAGTCCGCCGCCCGCGACGGCGGTGTCCTCCCGGTCGCGCTGCGGTTCCGGCTCGACGAGGCGTTCGGCGGCCTGCCCCCGGAGCTCTCGGTGCGGCCGGTCGTGCCCGGGCGCACCGGCTGGAAGGTCGCCCCCGAGGCGAGCTGGGAGGCGCTGGCCACCGGCCTGTACGCGTTCGCCGACGTGCGCGCCACGCCCGCACCCGAGGTACGACGCTGGTTCGCGGACCTCGGGTCCGCGCTCGGCGACGGAGGCGGGTTCGGTCGCGGTCGGCGCGCCTGGCGCCCCCTGGCCGCCGGCGGCCGCGGGCTGTGGGCGCTGCTGGCCGAGGCCGCCGACCTGGAGATCCCGTTCGTCGCGCACGGGTCGCGCGACGAGGTGCTCCTGGCGGACGCGGCGGAGATCCGGCTGACGGTCGGGACGGGGATCGGGGCGGCGGCGGACGGTGCGACGGACGCTGGGGTGCGCCTCGACCCGGTCGTCGCGTTCGACGGCGTCGACGCGACACCGGGGTCCCGGCTCGGCACGGTGGGCGACACGGGCCTGTACGCGGTCGAGGCCTCCGACCGGCGGACCGTGCTCCGGCTCGGCCCGACGCCGCGCCGGTTGTCCGACGCCGCGCGCGAGCTCGTCGTCGTCGGCCGGGTGGAGGTGCCCGGCGACGACGTGGGGGAGCTCTATGCCGAGCATCTCCCCGTGCTCCGCCGCGCCGTGCGCGTCGTGTCCGACGGGTCCGTCGCGCTACCCGACCCGCCGCGGCCCGTGCTCGTCGCCGAGGTGGCCTTCGCGTCGCCGGAGCACGCGCTCCTGTCGTGCAGGTTCGAGTACCCGCCACCCGGGCCCCTGGTGCCGGGCGCGGGCTCGGCGCGTCGCGTCCCGCTGGACGGCGCGGCGTCGGACCCGGTGCGGGACCCGGACGCCGAGGTCGAGATCCGTGCCAAGGCCCAGGCGACCGTCCGAGGCGTGCCGGGCTTCGAGCGCTTCGACCTCGCCGGCCGGACGGAGCTGAAGGGCCTGGACGCCCTCGACCTGGCTCACGGCGTGCTCCCCGCGCTGGCGGCCGCGACGGACGTGCGCGTCGACGCGAGCGACGTGCCGCACTACCTGCACCTGGACGCCGCCCCCCGCGTCGTCGTCTCCGGGGCGCCCTCGGGGGACGCCGACTGGCTCGACCTCGGGGTCTCGGTGACCGTCGGGGGCAAGGAGATCCCGTTCGCCCGCCTGTTCACGGCCCTCGCCCGCGGCGACAAGCGGCTGCTCCTGGTCGACGGGTCGTGGCTGCGTCTCGACAACCCGGTGCTGGGCCGCCTGCGCGACCTCATCACGGAGGCCACCGCGCTGAGCGACCGGCCGGGCAAGGCGCGGGTCAGCCGCTACGACGCCGACCTGTGGGGCGGGCTCGAGGACGTCGCCGACGTCGTCGAGGCCGCGGAGGCCTGGCGGCGTTCGCTGGCCGGCCTGCGCGCGCTCGCGGCGGGGGAGCGCGTCACCGAGGTGCTGGACGTCCCCGAGGGCGTGCGGGCCGAGCTGAGGCCGTACCAGCGGCAGGCGTTCGAGTGGCTGACCTTCCTGTGGCGGCACGGGCTCGGGGGGATCCTGGCCGACGACATGGGTCTCGGCAAGACCGTCGAGGCCCTCACGTTCCTGGCGCACGCGCGGACGACGGCACCGGACGCCCCGCCGTTCGTCGTCGTGGCGCCCGCGTCGGTGGTGGGGAACTGGGTGGACGAGGCGGCGCGCTTCACGCCCGGGCTGCGGGTGGCAGCGATGCCCGCCACGTCGCGCACGCTCGGCACCGACCTGGCCGAGCTCGCCCGCGGGGCCGACGTGGTCGTGACGTCGTACGCCGTCTTCCGCCTCGAGTTCGACGCGTTCGACGCCCTCGAGTGGGGCGGGCTGATCCTCGACGAGGCGCAGGTGGCGAAGAACCCCCGCACGCGGGCGCACGAGACCGCCCGGATGCTGCGGGCCCCGTTCAAGCTCGCGATCACCGGCACGCCGCTCGAGAACAACCTCATGGAGCTGTGGGCGGCTCTCGCGATCGTCGCGCCGGGCCTCTACCCGTCGATGCACCGCTTCAAGGCCGAGACGGCGCGCCTGGTCGACGCCGCGGCCGCCGACGACGACCCCCACGTGGTCGCGGCCGGCAACCGCGCGCTCGCGCGGCTCAAGCGCCGGATCCGCCCGCTCGTGCTGCGCCGCACCAAGGAGCAGGTCGCCCCCGAGCTGCCCGAGCGCACCGAGCGCGTGCTGCGCGTCCCCCTCACGCCCGACCACCGCAAGGTCTACGACACGCACCTGCAGCGCGAGCGGCAGCGGCTGCTGGGGCTGCTGGAGGACTTCGACGCGAACCGCGTGGCGATCTTCCGGTCGTTGACCACGCTGCGGCGCCTCGCGCTCGACGCCTCGCTGCTCGACGACGCTTACGCGGGCGTGGGCTCCGCCAAGCTCGACGTGGTGACCGACGAGCTGACCGAGATCGCGGCCGAGGGGCACCGGGCCCTCGTCTTCTCGCAGTTCACCTCGTTCCTGCGGCGCGTCGAGCAGCGCGTGACCGCGGCCGGGCTGCCCGTCGTCTACCTCGACGGCGCCACCCGCCGGCGGGCCGACGTCGTGCGGGCCTTCAAGGAGGGCGACGCGCCCGTGTTCCTCATCTCGCTCAAGGCGGGCGGGGTCGGGCTCAACCTCACCGAGGCCGACTACGTCTACCTGCTCGACCCCTGGTGGAACCCCGCCACGGAGGCGCAGGCCGTGGACCGCACGCACCGCATCGGCCAGACCCGCAACGTCGTCGTGACGCGCCTCGTCGCGCAGGACACGATCGAGGAGAAGGTCATGGCGCTCGCGCAGCGCAAGGCCGCGCTGTTCGACGCCGTGCTCGACGACGCCGCGGGCACGTTCGCCCGGGCGCTCGCGGCCGACGACGTCCGGGGCCTGCTCGACGGCTGACATGCCCCGACGGTCCCGGGCGTCATCGGTGCGTCAGCGCACCCCGAGGACGAACGGGTGCACCGCCGCGGCACCGGCCTGGCGCAGCAGCCGTGCGGCCACCGTGAGCGTCCAGCCGGACTCGGTCCAGTCGTCCACCAGCAGCACGGTGCGCCCGGGAAGGCCGCGCAGGGCAGCCTCGCCCAGCTCCAGCCGCAGGCGTCGCGCCACCCCCGCCAGCCGCATCGCCGAGTTCACGTCGTGCCGGTCGGGCTGCTCGGCGCCGGCGGCCGGGCCGACGGCGCCGATGAGCGGGACGCCCAGGTAGGCGGCCAGCCCGGACGCCAGGTGGTACGTCAGCTGCGGGCGCGTCGTGGACCGCACCGCCACGACACCTTCGATCACCGTGCGGCGCGCGCCCTCGGGGGCCTGCTCGCCTGCCTCGGCACCCTCGGGGCGGATCGCGTCCCAGTCGTCGAGGACCCGCGCGGCGGCGTGCCGCAGCGGCACGGGCACCTCAGCGTCCGGCGCGCCCGCGGCGAACAGGTCGCGCAGCGGGCCGGACCACCCCAGGCCGTCGAGCCGGGCCACCGCACGACCGGGCTCGGCGCGCTCGTCGGGAGCGATCTTGCCCTTGAGGTCGAGGCCGAGGGCCGCGAGCCCGGACGGCCACATCGCGCGCGGTCCGACCTCCACGCCGGGCCGGTCCATGTCGGCCCGCGCGGCGGCGACGGCCTCCGCGTCGGGGACGGCGGGCAGCGCGACGCCGTCGCACCGGTCGCAGCGGCCGCAGGCCCAGCCGTCGGGCAGCTCCGGGTCGTCGAGCTGGGCGCGCAGGTACGCCATCCGGCACCCGGAGGTGGCCACGTAGTCGACCATCGCCTGCTGCTCCGCCTGGCGGGTGGCCTCCACCCGGGCGTAGCGCTCGGCGTCGTACGCCCACGGGGTGCCGGTGGCGACCCAGCCGCCCTGCACGCGGCGCACCGCGCCGTCGACGTCGAGCACCTTGAGCATCGTCTCCAGCCGGGACCGCTTGAGGTCGACCTGCGTCTCCAGCGCGGCGGTGGACTGCGCACCCTCGGACGCCCCGAGAGCGCCGAGCGTGGCGCGGACCTGCGGCTCGGCGGGGAACGCCTGTGACCCGAACCAGTCCCAGATCGCGCGGTCCTCGTGCCCGGGAAGAAGCACGACGACGGCGTCGTCCACGCCGCGGCCGGCACGGCCCACCTGCTGGTAGTAGGCGATGGGGGAGGACGGGGCACCGAGGTGCACGACGAACGCGAGGTCGGGCTTGTCGAAGCCCATGCCGAGCGCGGACGTCGCCACCAGGGCCTTGACCCGGTTCTCCTTGAGGTCCTCCTCGAGCTGCTCCCGCTGGGTGGGGTCGGTCCGTCCGGTGTAGGCGGCGACCGCCAGGCCCGCGCCCCGGAGCTGCTCGGCCACCTGCTCGGCGGCGGACACGGTGAGGCAGTAGACGATGCCCGACCCCTCGACGTCCTGCAGCGCCTCGACGAGCCACGCCACCCGCGTGGGCTGGTCGGGGAGCTCGAGCACGGCGAGGTGGAGCGACTCGCGGTCCAGGCCGCCCCGCAGCACGAGCACGTCCTCGTCCGGGGCGGTGCCGCCGCCGGGGGCCGCGCCGTGCACGCCGAGCTGCTCGGCGACGTCGGCGGTGACGCGGGCGTTCGCCGTGGCCGTGGTCGCGAGCACGGGGATGCCGGGCGGCAGGTCGGCGAGCAGCGTGCGGATCCGGCGGTAGTCGGGCCGGAAGTCGTGGCCCCAGTCGGAGATGCAGTGCGCCTCGTCGATCACCACGAGGCCGGCGTCGGCCGCCAGGCGGGGGAGCACCTCGTCGCGGAACGCCGGGTTGTTGAGGCGCTCGGGCGAGCACAGCAGCACGTCCACCTCGCCGGCCGCGATGGCCGCGTGCACCTGGTCCCACTCGGTGACGTTCGACGAGTTGATCGTCACGGCGCGGATCCCGGCCCGCGCCGCCGCCGCGATCTGGTCGCGCATGAGCGCCAGGAGCGGCGAGACGATGACGGTGGGCCCCGCCCCCCGGGAGCGCAGCAGCGACGTGGCGACGAAGTACACGGCGGACTTGCCCCAGCCGGTGCGCTGCACGACGAGCGCGCGACGGCGGAACGCGACCAGGGCCTCGATCGCGCGCCACTGGTCCTCCCGCAGCGACGCGTCCTCCCGGCCGACGAGCGCGCGCAGCGCCTCCTCGGCCTGCTCGCGCAGCGTGCCGCCGCCCTCGCCCGCGCTGTCGAGCAGGCCGCGGAGCATCGCGAGCTTCGCCCGCTTGGCCGCGTCGGGCCCCGGGTCGCCCGTCGGGGTCGCGGGAGTCGTGGCCGACGGCCGGGCGGTCCGGGGTCCGGGCGGGGCGCCGCGCTCGTTCTCGGGCTCGCGCTCGGGCGCCTGGTCGTCGGGCGGCGGGACGTCCTCGTCCGTCGGGTCGAACACGAGGTCGGCGTACGGGTCGTCGGGGTGGCTCACGTCCTCGATCGTAGGGGGCGCCGCCGACGGCGTCGGCCCGCCCTCCACAGGCCCGTCATCGCACGTACTCCCGCAGGAGCGCCACGGCCGACGCCACCACCGCGACCACCTCGGCCGCGGCGGCGACGATCTCGGTGGTGCCCGCGAACGTCTCGTTGACGCCGTAGAAGCCGACCGTCGTCGACAGCACGAACGCCAGCAGGGTCAGGCCGCCGAAGCCGATCCCGCCGACGAGCGGCAGCCAGTGCCGCCACACCACGAGCAGCACGGCCAGCGCGACGCCGGCCACCGCGTTGAGGAGGAAGAGGGGGCCGACGACGGCGATGGTGTCGTACCCGTCGACGTAGAGCACGACGTGGACGACGGCCGAGACCAGGACCGCGAGAGCGGCGGCGAGCCGCCAGCCGCGCGCCGCGGGCGGCCGGGCCGGGCTCTGGGACCGCGGCCGAGGTGGCACCGCGCCGTGGGACGAGTCCATGATGATGATGCTCCCACTCCTCGGTGGTGCCGTCAGCGGAAGCGTCCGGCGGGCCGGGGCCCGACCCACCGGAGGCGTCATGCCGATCAGCCCGTCGACCCACCCGACCGTGCGGGACGTGCGCGACGTGAGCCCGGGGAGAGACGCGCTCGAGGGCGCCGCCTGCCCCTGCGGCCCGACCCGCCGACAGCTGCTGCGCGGCACGGGCGCGGCGGCCGGCGCGATCGCCGGCGTGGGGGTGCTCGCCGCCTGCGCGGAGCAGAAGCCGACGCCGCAGGAGGCGGCGGCCTCCGCGGGCGCGGCGGGGGCGGGCACCGTCGTCGTCGCGCTCGCCGACGTCCCGGTGGGCGGCGCCGTCGCCGCGAAGGTCGGGGGCCAGGACGTGCTCGTGACCCAGCCGACCCAGGGCGAGG
>NZ_JBHXAW010000114.1:0-12650 GCF_042726645.1 Isoptericola sp. NPDC060257 | reverse complement strand
GCGCCCCGTCCCGAGGACGGGGCGGGCTCGTCCGTCTGTCGGCAAGCGCGTCCCGGGCGCGCACCGCGCTGGTGGTCCACTACTCCCGGTGCGGTCGGGCTCGTCTGGCGGACCCGCGACCGCCGCCGGGCTCATCGCGTCGACAGGGTCTCGCCGAGCCCGGAGGCCACCGCCGTCGTGAGCCGTTCGAGCTCGTCGGGCTCGGGCGCGACGGGCTCCCGTGCGTACCTGCTGGCCTCGGCCGCCCCTGCGAGCGCGGCGAGGTCCTCGCGCACCGCGGGGCTGAGCTCGCGGCCGCTCCGGGCGGTCACTGCGGACGCGATGGCGTCCGGGGCGCGGCGGAGCGTGGTGGCCGGCGGTAGCCGGACGCCCTCGGCGGCGAGGGTGGCGAGCACCTGCTGCCAGGCGAGCTCGGGGTCGAGCTCCAGCGAGGCACGGCGTCGTCGGGCGAGCAGCAGCACCAGGCCACCCACCAGGACGACGACGAGGCTGCCCGCGGTGATCCACACCCAGCCGGGGAGGCCGGTGTCGACGACGGGCGTGGCCGCGGCGGCGGACGAGGCCGACGGCGTCGCCTCGTCCTCGGTCGAGGTGCTCCCCGCCGTGGGCTGCCGCTCGCGGAGGTCGTTGGCCGTGGGCGCCGCGGCCGGGTCGCCCTGGACGCGCGGCATCGTGTAGGCGGGCGGGCTCCCCGTCTGCTGGGCGGGCGTCGGTTCGAAGCGCACCCACCCGCTGCCGGGGAAGTAGATCTCGGGCCAGGCGTGCGAGTCCTGCCCCGTGATCTGCCAGCTGGTCTCGCCGGTGCGGTCGCCGGGCAGGTACCCGACGGCGAGGCGCGCGGGGATGCCGAGCGACCGCGCCATCACCACCATGGTCGTCGCGAACTGGATGCAGTAGCCCGTGCGGTGCTGCAGGAAGTCCCAGACCGGGTCTCCCGTGCCGCCGCGGGGGATGGTCGTCGAGTAGGTGAAGCGGGTGGGGTCCCGCAGCCAGCGCTGGAGGGCGACGGCCTGGTCGTAGGCGGTGTCGGCGTCGCCCACGGCCTCGCGTGCGGCCGCCTCGACGTCGCCCGCGTGCGCGGTGTCGGGCACCTGGGTGTAGACCTCGTCGAGGTCGGCCGTCGGCGCCTCCCGGAGGGTGGCGGGGTCGAGGTCCCGCTCGTGCACCGTGAGGGTGTAGGAGTCGCCCGCGGTCGTCAGCCCGCCGACCACCTCGTCCCGGGCGGGGTCGTACCCCCAACCGCCGCCGTCCGTGGCCACCTGGCGGGGGTCGATGCTGATCGGCAGCTTGTCGTCGCGGAGCTCGCCGACGTCGAGGGCGACGCTGCGGACGGAGGTCTCGCCGGACGGCGGGTCGTCGGGCCAGAGGACGTCGCGGTCGCCGAAATCCCGGCCGCCGCGCTCCTCCCCGCGCTGCCACCGTCGCCCGTCGAACGCCGTGGCGGTGTAGCTGCGCAACGGCCCGACGTCCGCGTCGGAACCGGTGTCGTAGGACAGGACGACGGAGCGGGACCGTTCGGTCAGGCTCCGCAGGATGTCGAGGTCCTCGGCGAGGCGGATGGTGTCGCCCGTGGTCGTGAAGGTGCGGTACCAGCCCGCGGGCCCGCCGGGGAGCGCGGCGGACGCGGTACCGACGAGGCCGGCGACGACGGCGAGGACGACGGCTCCGGCGGTCGTCGCGACGGCGCGGGACCGCTCGGCGCGCCGCACGGGCGCGGGCGTGCGCTCGGCCCGTCGCGCCCGGGCGACCAGCGGGCCGTCGAGCGTGAGGAGCAGCAGCAGGGCCGCGACGGTCACGACGAACACGCCCCACGGCACTCGTCCCGCGAGCACGAGCGGCGGGGCCCAGAGGGCGAGGAGCGGCAGGCCGACCGCCGCTGGACGGCGCAGTGCGCCCGCGAGAGCGTCGGCGAGCAGCAGCACGAGCAGCGTGCCGCCGACGGTGAGCAGGCCCATGGGGACGCTCCCCGTCACGGGGGCGACCTCCGAGCGGGCGATCTCTCCGGCCTCGCCGAGCCGCGCCACGACGCGCGACAGGTGCTCCGGGGTGACCAGGAAGGTGGGGTCGGCGGTGGGGCCGCCGTACCGCGCGAGGACGAACCAGGCGGCGACGACGCCGCCCAGCACGCTGGGCCAGGCGGAGCCGGACTCCTTGGTGCGCAGCCCTCGGGCGCGGGCCCGCCGCTCGATCGTGACCCGGGACGTGACCGTCGTCGCGCTGACGAGGACGATGCCGAGGAGGGCCGCGCGGGTCCAGCCCCCCGGCAGCACGATGCTCGTGAGCGAGAGCATCGAGGCGGCGACCGCCACGGCGACCAGGACCCCGGAGGCGACGGTACGGGCCGTCGGGCCCGCGTGGGCGGGGATCATGCTGCCCCCTCCGCGAGGAGCGCCCAGGCGCGGTCGGCCGCCGTGCCGGGGGGGCAGGTGGCCACGCGCCAGCCGGCGGCGCGAAGCGCGCCGACCGTGTCTCCGGCCGGCGCCGCACCGGCGTCCCGGGTCTCGGCCGGTGCCACGACGAGCGCCCAGCAGGTGCCCTCGACGCCGAGCTCGGCCACCTCGCGCAACGCGGCCTCCGGCTGGGGGCCCAGCACGGCGACGACGATCTCCTCCTGCGAGCGCGAGGCGCGCAGGGCGCGGACCGTCTGCAGGACGGCGCGCTCGGCGTCGGCGGCCCCGCGGTGCCCGCGCAGGTCGACCGCCTGGTCGAGGACCGTCGCGCGGCCGGTGCGCGCGCCGGCCGCGAAGGGGACGGGCGCGGGGCCCGAGCCGGTGGGCACCAGCCGCGTGGGGTGGCCGGCGTCGAGGAACGACGTGGCGACGGAGGCCGCGAGCTCGACGGCGAGCTCGCCCTCCGCGTGCGTGCGGGAGCCGCGGGTGGACGGCCAGACGCCGGTGCGCGGGTCGACGGGCGGCGGCAGCAGCGCCCGGTCGAACAGCACGGTCACGGGCCGCACGCCGGCGCTCTCGTCCGCCCGGACCATGAGCCGGCCCTGGCGCGCCGAGCCCGCCCAGTGCACCCGGCGGGGGTCGTCGCCGGAGACGTACTCGCGCAGGACGGAGTCGTCGGTGGACGCCAGCCGTGCGCCGGTGGCCGCGCGCTCGACGTCGCCGAGGACCCGCGTGCGCGTGGGCAGGCCGACGGTCCGGGGCCACACCGCGACGCGGGTCGCGGCGCCGAGCGGCTGCGTGGTGCGGACCAGCCCGAAGGCGTCGGTGCGCGTGGTGAGCAGCGGGCCGAGGGCCCAGCGGCCCCTGCGGGACGGGGTGAGCGCGTAGGAGACGGCGATGCGGTCCGCGTGCGCCGTCACCCGGGCGCGGATGCCGTGCGGCCCTGCCAGCTCGTGCGCGGCCTGCTCGGACAGCCGCAGCCGGGCCAGCCGCTCGTAGGCCGCGCCCGTGCGCGCGCGGGCGCCGACGACGAGGCGCACCGTGGCCGTCTGGTCGCGCACGACGGGGTTCGGCGTGAGCTCGCGCGTGACCACGAGCGCCCCCCGACCGGCGTCGAGGCGTTGCACCCCCATGAGCACCCAGGAGAGGAGGACGGCCAGCACGGCGGCGGCGCCGAGGCCCACGACGTCGGGCAGGTCGAGCAGGGTGCCGACCGTGACGAGCACCAGGCCCGCGACGAGCAGGGCCAGGCCGCGGCGCGTGGGCCGGACGCGGACGACCCGCCGCAGCGCCGGGTGCCGGGTGTCGCGCGGGCCGACTCGCCCCGCCCTGCGCTCGGTGGCGGCCGGGACCGTGCCGGACTCGTCGTCGCCGGACATCGCCGGCCCTACCGGCCGCGTTCGCGGGAGGGTCGCGCGAACGACCCCGCGGGTGCGGCGACGGCGACGCGGCCGCCGGGCACGGCGGTGCGCTGGACGATCTCGGAGATCACGTCCTCGGGGGTCACGCCGCCGAGCCGGGACTCGGTGCTGAGAATCAGGCGGTGGGCCAGGACCGAGACGGCGAGGGACTGCACGTCGTCGGGCAGCACGTGCTCGCGCCCCGCCATGGCGGCGGCGGCCTTGGCGGCCCGCAGCAGCTGGAGCGAGGCCCGCGGCGAGGCGCCGAGCCGGACCCCCTCGTGCTGCCGTGTCGCGCCCACGAGGTCGAGCACGTACTGCTTGACGGGCGCCGCGGCGTACACGGCGCGCACCGCCTCGGCGTACCGCACCATGTCGGCGCCGGTGGTGACGGGGGACAGGTGGTCCAGGGGGTCGGAGGACTCCTGGCGGTCGAGCATCTGCAGCTCGGCGTCCGTGTCCGGGTAGCCGACGGTGAGGCGGGCCATGAACCGGTCGCGCTGCGCCTCGGGCAGCGGGTAGGTGCCCTCCATCTCCACCGGGTTCTGCGTCGCCACGACGAGGAACGGCCGCGGCAGCGTGTGCGTGGTGCCGTCGATCGTCGTCTGGCCCTCCTCCATGCACTCGAGGAGCGCGGACTGCGTCTTGGGCGAGGCGCGGTTGATCTCGTCGCCGATCACCACGTTGTTGAACACCGGCCCGGGCCGGAACTCGAAGTCGTGCGTGGCGGTGCGGAAGATGTTGACGCCGGTGAGGTCGCTCGGGAGCAGGTCGGGGGTGAACTGGATGCGGCCGACGCGGCAGTCGATGCTGCGGGCGAGGGCCTTCGCCAGCGTCGTCTTGCCGACGCCGGGGACGTCCTCGATCAGGAGGTGACCCTCGGCGAGCAGGACGGCGACGGTCACCTCGGCGAGGCCGGGACGCCCCGAGACCACGGAGTCGATCGCCTCCCGCACCCGCGTGGTGGCGGTGACGAGCTCGTCGAGATCTCTGGCCAGGGCGTCGAGGCCGGTCCCCGTGGAGGGGGTCGCGCCGTCCCTGCGGTCCTCCGTCTCCGTGCGTGCGCCGGCCAGCGTGGGGGAGACGGGTTCTGGGTGCACGGGTGACCTCCGGTTCACGTGCTCGTGACGTTCTCGCAGCCTAGTGGAATCGGGGCCGGACGTGACGACGATCACCCGCTCCACCTCGCTCCACGACGCACCCCGCGTCCGGTGGTCGCGGCCGTGCGGCACCTCCTGGTACCGGACGCGCGCGGCGGACGACACGGGCCCGGCGGCCCGCCCTCCACCGCCCTCCACCGGCGGGCCGTCCGTCCCTGGCGTCCTGACCTGCGGCGATGTGTGGGGACTGTGGGGGGAGGGGGTGAGATGGGGAGAACTCCCCACCGTTGCCCGCGCCCGGTGGAGGAAAGTGGAGTAGCGTGGAGGCTGCGGGAGCGCGAGGGGAGGTGCGAGCCGTGGCAGGTCTGGAGGACACATTTCCGGGGGCCGGGCTGCTGCTCGGCACCTACACCCCCAAGCTCGACGAGAAGGGCCGGCTCATCCTCCCCGCGAAGTTCCGTGCCCGACTCGCTCCCGGCCTCGTCATGACGAGGGGACAGGAGCGCTGCCTCTTCCTCCTCCCGATGGACGAGTTCGGCCGCATGTACGAGCAGGTGCGGCAGGCCCCCGTGACCAGCCGGCAGGCGCGCGACTACCTGCGCGTGTTCCTGTCGGGTGCCAGCGACGAGCTGCCGGACAAGCAGGGGCGGGTCGTCATCCCGGCCGCCCTGCGCGCGTACGCCGGCCTCGACCGGGACGTCGCCGTGATCGGCGCCGGCACCCGCGTGGAGGTCTGGGACCGCACCACCTGGGAGACCTACCTGGCCGAGCAGGAGTCGTCGTACTCCGAGACGTCCGAGCAGATCTTCCCGGACCTGCAGTTCTGAACCACCGGCACCACCCACAACCGCACAGCAGACGAGCAGCAGCAGGGCCCCGCACGACGAGGCCTCCTCCCGCGAGGGTCTGGCGCACTTCCCCGGTGCCAGAACGGCGCGGAGGGAGACCTGGCCGGGCGGGGCCCCGGCGACCAGCTGGACCGGACCCGACACGAGACCGAGCACGAGAGGAGGAGCACCGATGAGCACACCGGACGACCCGCGACCCGCGGGAGACCGTCACCTGCCCGTGCTGCTGCAGCGGTGCGTCGACCTCCTCGCGCCGGCGCTCGCGGAGCCTGGCAGCGTGCTGGTCGACTGCACCCTGGGCATGGGTGGTCACACCGAGGCGGTGCTCGAGCAGGTCCCGACGGCCCGCGTCGTGGGGATCGACCGCGACACCCAGGCGCTGCGCCTCGCGGGCGAGCGGCTGGCCCGCTTCGGCGACCGGTTCACCCCGGTGCACGCGGTCTACGACGAGATCGGCGAGGTCGTCGCGGAGCTCGGGCTGGACGGCGTGCAGGGCGTCCTCATGGACCTGGGCGTCTCGTCGCTGCAGCTCGACGAGGCGGGCCGCGGCTTCGCGTACGCCCAGGACGCGCCCCTCGACATGCGGATGGACCAGACGCGCGGCGCGACCGCGGCCGACGTCCTCAACACCTACGACGAGCGCGCGCTCGCGCGGGTGCTGCGCGAGTACGGCGAGGAGCGGTTCGCGCCGCGCATCGCCCGGGCGATCGTGCGGCGCCGCGAGGAGCGGCCGTGGGAGCGGACGGGCGAGCTCGCCGACCTGGTCCGGGCATCCATCCCCGCCGCTGCGCGGCGCACGGGCGGCAACCCGTCCAAGCGGACGTTCCAGGCGCTGCGGATCGAGGTGAACGGCGAGCTCGAGGTGCTCGAGCGCGCCGTGCCCGCCGCGATCGAGGCGCTGGCCGTCGGCGGGCGGATCGTCGTCGAGTCCTACCAGTCGCTGGAGGACCGGATCGTCAAGCGGGCCGTCGCGCGGGGGACGACGTCGAGCGCGCCGGCAGGCCTGCCCGTCGAGCCGGAGACCCACAAGCCCTACCTCGAGGCCCTGACGCGGGGCGCGGAGGAGGCCGACGAGGCGGAGCTCGAGCGCAACCCGCGCGCCGCCTCGGTCCGCCTGCGCGCCGCCCGCCGTGTCCGCCCCACCCCCGACCACATGCGCACCACCGCGCCCCGACCGCGCACCCGCCCGCACCCCAAGGAGGACCGCCGATGAGCGCCCTGCGTGCCCCCGCCACCCCCGGGACCCGCCCGGCCGCGGCACCCCGCCGTGCACCGCTGACCTCGCTGCCGGGCGGCGCCGCCGACCGCGGCCGCCGGCTCGACGCGGTCCGCGCCCCCCTCCAGGCGACGTCGGGCGTCCCGTTCCTCGTGCTGTGCGCGGTGATCCTCGCCGGCGCGCTGCTGGCGGCCCTGCTCCTCAACACGTCGATGGCGCGCGGCTCGTACGAGGCGTCGCGGCTGCAGGCGGAGGTGGGTCAGGTGGCGCAGGACGTCCAGACCCAGCAGGAGAAGCTCCGGGCCGCGGAGTCGTCGCTGGCGGAGCGCGCCACGAAGCTCGGCATGGTGCCCGCCGAGGACCCGACGATGATCAGCGTCGAGAAGCGCGCGAAGGTCGGGATCGGCGACACGGAGACGCCGTGACCGGGCGGACGCCTCCGGCCCGCGGCGGTGCGCGGAGCGGCGGCTCGGGCACGGGCTCGGGAGGCCGCTCGGCCGGCGGGCGCGCGACACGCCCGGGCCCGGCCCGCACGACCCGGGCGCAGCCACCGCAGACTCGAGGGGTGAGCACCTCCCGCACCACGAACGGCTCGACGCCGCGGGCGGCCGCGCGTCCTGGCCCAGGCTCGACCTCGCGGTCGACGCCGCGCGCGCCGGGCCGCGGCACGAACGGCACGACGCCCCGGTCCGCCTCGGGACGCGGGACGGCGGCCCGGAGCGCGAACCCGCCCGCGGGCGGCGGGCGGCCGCGGGGAGGGACGACGCCGGTCCGCTCCACGGGCCGGACGACGGCGCGCGGCGGGGGTGTCCCGCCGCGCCCGCGTGGCGGAGCCGCGAGCCGGGGGCGTCCGGGCGACCCCGGGCGCCGGCAGCGGTGGATCATGGTCGTCGCGGCGCTCGTGCTCACCGTCTTCGTGGGCCGGCTGGTGCAGGTGCAGATCTTCCAGGGGCCGGCGCTCGCCGCGAAGGCGCAGGAGGCGCGGACCACGCACTCGGTGGAGCTCGCGCACCGCGGCGACATCGTCGACGCCAACGGGCGCGTGCTCGCGACGTCCGTCGACCGGTACACCATCTCCGCCGACACGCTCGCCATCCAGGGCTTCCAGGGCGGCCAGCGCGTGGACACCGCCACAGGCAAGGCGGTGCAGGACGGCGCGCTCGGCATCGCGCAGCTCCTCGCGCCGATCCTCGACGCGCAGCCCGCGGAGCTCGCCGCGAAGCTCAACGGCGACGACCGGTACGTGATCCTCAAGCGCAACGCCGTGCCCGAGGTGCAGCGGGCGATCGCCAAGCTGGACCTGCAGGCCTACGTCCGCACCGAGCTCACCTCCCGGCGCACCTACCCGGCGGGGACCGTGGCGGGCACGCTCGTCGGCTTCGTCGACCGCGACCAGGTGGGCCAGGGCGGGCTCGAGCGCGCCTACGAGGACGTGCTCGCGGGCACCGACGGCAAGGTCACCTACGAGCGCGGCCGCGACGGCGTCCCGATCCCGAACTCGGAGCGGGACACCACCGAGGCGGTGCCCGGCAGCGACGTGGAGCTGACGATCGACCTGGACGTCCAGTGGAAGGCGGAGGAGCTGCTCGACGACGCGGTCTCGAAGACCGGGGCGAAGTACGCCATGGCGGTCGTCGAGGACGTCCGCACGGGCCAGGTGCTCGCGGTGGCCGACTCGGGCGACGTCGACCCCAACGACCGGTCGACGTCCGCCGTGGCCAACGGCTCCCGCGCCGTGAAGGACGTCTTCGAGCCCGGCTCCACGGGCAAGGTGATCACGATGGCGGCGGCCCTCGAGGAGGGCTACTGGAAGCCCGACAGCCAGTTCCGCGTGCCGTACCGGTTCACCACGCCCAACGGCGAGTCGTTCAAGGACTCGCACGAGCACCCCGACCAGCAGCTGACGCTCGCCGGCGTCCTGGCGCACTCGTCCAACACGGGCACGGTGCAGATCGGCGAGAAGATCCCGCTCGACGTCCGCTACGACTACCTCGGCAGGTTCGGGTTCGGGCAGCCCACGGGCCTCGGGCTGCCGGGCGAGTCGGCGGGCATCCTGCCCTCGGAGCAGACGCTGGCGCACGACGCCCGCACCCCGTACACGATCCTGTTCGGGCAGGGCGTGGCCGTGAACGCGATGCAGGCGACGCAGGTCTTCTCGACGGTCGCGAACGGCGGCGTCCGGGTGGAGCCCAGCCTGGTCGCCGGCACGCGCGCCTCCGACGGCACGTTCACGCCCGCCGAGGCGCCCGCGAAGGAGCGCGTGGTCTCGGAGAGGACCGCCGACTCGGTGATGCGGATGATGGAGTCGGTCGTGGGGGAGGAGGGCACCGCCGCCAACGCGCGGGTGCCCGGCTACCGCGTGGCCGGCAAGACCGGCACCGCCCAGATGTGGACGGGGGCCGGGACCACCTACATGGCGTCGTTCATCGGCGTCGCGCCCGCCGACGACCCCCGCTACACGGTCTCGGTCTTCCTGCGCAGCCCCCAGTCGTCGATCTACGGCGGCGTGGTGGCCGCGCCGGTCTTCAGCGACCTCATGGGGTACACGCTGCAGAAGATGGACGTGCCGCCGAGCACGACCCCGTTCAAGCCCTACGCCCTCACCTGGTGAACGACGGGTGACCGAGGCGGCGACCGAGGCGGCGACCGACGCCGTGAGGTCCGTGACGGTTCTCATGCCGGGCGCCCTGGGTGCCGGGCCCGCAGCACGCAGACGGTAGGTTCTTCTCCGTGACATCCCCGCTTCCCCGTATCCGGCCCGCGGGCACGACGCCCCGGCGGGTGCGGGACCTCGCCCTGGCCTTCGGGCTCGAGGTGACGACGCCGGCGGCACCGGACGAGGGCGGCCCCCGGCCGCAGGTCCCCGCCGACGTCGTCGTCACCTCGGTCGCGTCCGACAACCGCGTCGTCGCAGGTGGCGACCTGTTCGTCGCCCTGCCCGGTGCGCACGCCCACGGCGCGCGGTTCGCCGCCGACGCCGTGGCCCGCGGCGCCCGGGCCGTGCTCACCGACGCCGCCGGCGCCGCCACCCTCACCCGGGGGCCGGACGCGCTCGACCCCGCGGTGCCGGTCCTGGTCGCCGGCGACCCGCGGGCCGTCCTCGGCCCCGTCGCGGCCTGGGTGTACGGAGAGCCCGCCGAGCACCTGATGACCTTCGGCGTCACCGGCACCAACGGCAAGACGACGACGACCTACCAGGTCGACCACCTGCTGCGGGCCCTCGGCTGGACCGGCGGCCTGATCGGCACGGTCGAGATGCGCGCGGGCGACACGGTGCTCCCGAGCCGGCTCACCACCCCGGAGGCCGCCGACCTGCAGGCGCTGCTCGCCGCGATGTGCGAGGCGGAGGTGCGCACGCTCGCGATGGAGGTGTCCTCCCACTCGCTGTCGATGCACCGGGTGGACGGGATCGAGTTCGGCGTGGTCGGGTTCACGAACCTCAGCCAGGACCACCTCGACTTCCACGGCGACCTGCAGTCGTACTTCGACGCGAAGGCGTCGCTGTTCACGCCCGAGCACGCGCGCCGCGGCGTCGTCGTGGTGGACGACGTGTGGGGCGAGCGCATGGCGGCGGCCGCGCAGGTGCCCGTCGCGACCCTGCGCACCCGCGCCCCCCGGGACGGCGAGGCGGCGGCGGACTGGACCGTCACGGACGTCGCGCCGCACGGCACCGGCTCCGCGTTCACGGTCACGCACGGCGACGGGCGATCGCTGCGCACGTCGACGTCCCTGCCCGGCGGGTTCAACGTCGCGAACGCCGCGCTGGCCGTCGCGATGGTGCTCGAGGGCGGCGCGCACGTCGAGGACGTGGCCGAGGCCCTCGCCGCGGCCGACGGCCTCTCGGCCGTCGTGCCGGGTCGGATGCAGGTCGTCGGCGCGGGCGGGGACGGCCACCCGCGCGTCGTCGTGGACTTCGCGCACAACACCGAGGCGCTCGAGCTCGCGCTCGCCGCCCTGCGCCCGACGACGGCCGGCCGGCTCGTCGTCGTGTTCGGAGCCACAGGCGACCGCGACAAGGGCAAGCGGCCCGCGATGGGCGCCGCCGCCGTCGCGGGCGCGGACGTCGTCGTCGTCACCGACGACGACCCCCACGGCGAGGACCCCGCCGCCGTGCGCGCCGCGGTGCTCGAGGGCGCCCGCGCGGCCCGCGACGCGGCGCGCGGCTCGGGTCGCGACGTCGTCGTGACCGAGGCGGCGCCGCGCGCGGCCGCCATCGAGAGGGCCGTGCTCGACGCCGGGGCGGACGACACCGTCCTCGTCGCGGGCCGCGGCCACGAGACCATCCAGGAGGTCGCGGGCGTCGACCTCGAGCTCGACGACCGGGACGAGGCCCGCCGCGCGCTGCAGCGGCGGCACGAGAGGACCACCGCATGATCGCGCTGACCGCCGCCGACGTCGCCGAGGCGACCGGGGGACGGCTGCACGCCGACGCCGCCACGACCGTGACCGGGCCCGTCGTCGTGGACTCCCGCCGCGTCGAGCCCGGGGGGCTGTTCGTCGCGCTGCCCGGCGAGCGCGTCGACGGGCACGACTTCGCCCGCGGCGCCGTCGAGTCGGGGGCCGCTCTGGTCCTGGCCGCCCGCGAGCTCGAGGGCGTGCCGACGGTCGTCGTCGACGACGTGCAGGCCGCGCTGGGAGAGCTCGCGCGCGTCGTGCTCGCCCGCGTGCGGGCCGCGGGCGACCTCCGGGTCGTCGCGGTCACCGGCTCGGTGGGCAAGACCACGACCAAGGACCTGCTGGGCCAGCTCCTCGTGGACCTGCTGCCGGAGGGCGTCGCCCCCGAGGACGGCCTGGTGGTGCCCACCGGGTCGTTCAACAACGAGGTCGGCCTGCCGCTGACCGTGCTGCGCGTCACCGAGGCCACGCGCTTCCTCGTGCTGGAGATGGGCGCGGACGGCCCCGGCAACATCGCCTACCTCACGCGGATCGCCCCGCCCGACGTCGGCATCGTGCTCGCCGTCGGCGTGGCCCACGTGGGCAAGTTCGGTTCGGTCGAGGCCATCGCGCGCACCAAGGCCGAGATGGTCTCGGGCGTCGTGCCGGGCGGCGCCGTCGTGCTCAACGCCGACGACCAGCGCGTCGCGGCCATGGCGTCGCTCGCCGCCCTGGAGCACACCGTCATCACCTTCGGCACCATCCCCTCGGCCGGCGTGCGCGCCGCCGACATCGGCGTGGACGCCTCCGGCCGGGCGACGTTCGGGCTCGCCGTCGCGGGCGGGCACGACTCCTCCGACCACGGGGCCGACCCCGCCCCCGTGGCGCTGCGCCTCGTGGGTGCGCACCACACGAGCAACGCGCTCGCCGCCGCCGCGGCGGTGCTCGCGCTGGACGGCACCACCGCGGCCGCGGTCGCGCGCGTGGCCGACGGCCTGTCCCGGGCGACCCCCCTCAGCCCGCACCGGATGGCCGTCACCGAGCGACCGGACGGCGTCACCGTGGTCGACGACGCCTACAACGCCAACCCGGACTCGATGCGCGCCGCGCTGCGGGCGCTCGCCGTCATGGCGGGCCGCACGCGCCGCTCCGTCGCCGTGCTGGGCGAGATGCTCGAGCTCGGGGACGGCTCGCGCGCCGCGCACGACGAGATCGGCCGCCTCGTGGTGCGATTGAACGTCAAGCTCCTGGTCGTCGTCGGCGACGGGGCGTACCACATCCACGAGGGGGCCATGCAAGAGGGTTCCTGGGGAGAGGAGTCG
>NZ_JBHXAW010000113.1:0-12697 GCF_042726645.1 Isoptericola sp. NPDC060257 | reverse complement strand
CGGCAAGGGGTACCGGTACGCGCACGACGCGCCCCACGCGATCGCGGCGCAGCAGTACCTGCCCGACGAGCTCTCCGGTCGGCGGTACTACGACCCGAGCGACCGAGGGTTCGAGAAGCAGGTCACCGACCGGGTGGCGCGGATCCGGCAGATCCTGGACGACGCCTGACACGCGCCACCGGCGGCGACCGTGCGTCAGGCGGCCTCGAGCTCGACGAGGGTGCCCGCCATCGTCCGATAGACCTCGTCCCAGGCGGCCGCCACCTCCGGCGTCACCGCGTCCCCCAGCACCGCGACGATGGCGGCGAACAGGTGCTGGTGGACCACCTCGTACTGGGCCGGCTCCACGCCGACCGCGCGGTGCCGCCGGGCGACGGGGGCGAGCACGTCGCGGGGGTCGGCGTCCTCGTCGGCGACGAGCATCGCCGCGCACGAGGTGATCGCGGCCGCGAGCGCGCGCTGCTGGCTGCCGTCGGCGATGCGCTCGGGGGAGAACATCGACCCGAGCAGGCCGGGGTGCTCGTCCAGGAGGGTCCGGTAGAAGATCGTGGTGATGTCGTCGATCGATTCCTCGACCACCGGCAGGGTGGAGCGGACCACCTCGGCGGAGCGGGGCGAGAGCGTGACGGGGGAGGGCATCGGGGCGACTCCTTCGGGCGATCGACCGGCGCCGTGCCGGCGGTGCACAGTCAACCGCCCGGGCGACGCCGGCGACAAGACCTCGCCGGAGGAGGCAGTGGTGGGGCCCGCGGGGCCGGGGCGCCCCGCGGGATGCGGTAAGATGCTGCGGTTGCCGTTTCCGGCGACCGCCTGGGACCTCGGCCCCGTGAGCACCCGCCCCGCGCAGGAGCTCCATCGGCTGGTCCCGCACCCGAGACCTCCCCTCACGGGGCGGACGTCGGGTGTGACCTCATCCATCACCACAGGACAGGAAGCAACCAGTGACCGCTGTCACCAAGTCGCGCCGCCAGGTCCGCCTGAGCCGCAAGCTCGGCCTCGCGCTGACCCCGAAGGCCGTCCGCCACTTCGAGAAGCGCCCGTACCCCCCGGGTGAGCACGGCCGCGCCCGCCGCCGCACCGAGTCGGACTACGCGGTCCGCCTCCGCGAGAAGCAGCGTCTGCGCGCCCAGTACGCGCTGCGCGAGAAGCAGCTCCTCAAGGTCTACGAGAACGCTCGCAAGCACCCGGGCCTGACCGGTGAGGTCATGGTCGAGGACCTCGAGACGCGTCTCGACGCGCTCGTGCTGCGTGCCGGCTTCGGCCGCACCATCCTGCAGGCCCGCCAGGCCGTGACGCACCGTCACATCCTGGTGGACGGCAAGATCGTCGACCGTCCGTCGTTCCGCGTGAAGCCGGGCCAGACCATCCAGGTCAAGCCGAAGTCGCAGACCACCACGCCGTTCCAGGTCGCCGCCGCCGGCGCGCACCGCGACGTGCTGCCGGCCGTGCCGGGCTACCTCGACGTGAACCTCGAGAAGCTGTCGGCCACGCTGACCCGCAAGCCGAAGCGCGCCGAGGTCCCCGTGACCTGCGAGGTGCAGCTCGTGGTCGAGTTCTACGCGCGCTGATCCTGCGCATCGCCGCGGACGAGCCCGCAGCACCTCGGACGCCCCGTCACCCGCCTCGCGGGGGGCGGGGCGTCCGCCGTTCGTGGCCGGTCACCCGGGATAGGGTGACGACCGACCGTCTGACGCCTGTGCGAGGAGAGATCTGATGTCGATGGGTGACGTGGCCGGGCTCATCGCGGCCGTCGCGTTCGTGCTGCTCGTGGGCCTGCTCGCGATCCCGCTCGTGAAGCTGGGCCGCGTGCTCGACGAGGCGACGCGCTCCATCCGCGAGGTCACGGAGCACTCGGTGCCGATCCTCGACGAGGCCGCCACCACGGTGGCCTCCACCAACGACCAGCTGGTCAAGGTGGACACGATCACGACCTCGGCTGCCCAGGTCAGCGAGAACGTGTCGGCGCTCGCCGGCCTGTACGCCTCGACGCTCGGCCGCCCGCTGGTCAAGGTCGCGGCGTTCTCCTACGGCGTGCGCCAGGCGTTCGCCCGGGCCTCGCGCTCGAGCCGCGGCGACGACGCGAAGGCCGGCCGCTGATGCGCCGGCTGTTCTGGGTCGGCGTGGGCGTCGTGGTGACGGTCGTCGTCGTCCAGCGGGGCCGCAAGATCGTGGCGCAGTACGCGCCCGAGGCGGTGGTCGACCGCGCGGAGCGTGCGGCGCAGGACGCCGGACGCCGGGCGGAGACCTTCGTCGCCACGTTCCGGCGGGAGTTCTCCCAGGCGCGCACCGCCCGGGAGGCCGAGCTCACCGCTGCGCTGCTCGCCGAGGGGCAGCCCGACCCGGACGACGTCCGCGCGAGCGGGCTGCGCGCCGCCGACCTGCGCGGAGGGCCCGGACGGGCCCGGCACGCGGCGTCGGCGCCCGACGGACGGCGCGACCCGGTGCCTGACGCAGAGGCCGAGATCGCCGCCGACGAGGCGGACCTCGGTTACTCGTTCTGACACCCGCTCCGCGAAATCCCGTTCCGACCATCCCCCGGCGGGCGCGAGAATAGGGGGCGGCCGCCCCCGGCGGGCGGCCACCCGCTCGTCACGCCCGTCATCAGCCGTACCGGTCTGACGTCAGCCTCGACATCGGCCTCGACGTCAGGCTCGTCATCAGCCTCGACATCATTGAAGGACACCATGCGCACCGCCGAGATCCGCAAGCGTTGGCTCGACTACTTCGAGTCGAAGGACCACGCGATCGTGCCCAGCGCACCCCTGGTCTCGCCGGACCCGTCGATCCTGTTCACGATCGCGGGCATGGTGCCCTTCATCCCGTACATCCTCGGTACGGAGCCTGCGCCGTGGCCGCGGGTCGCGAGCGTGCAGAAGTGCATCCGCACCAACGACATCGAGAACGTGGGCCGCACCACGCGGCACGGCACGTTCTTCCAGATGAACGGCAACTTCTCGTTCGGGGACTACTTCAAGCGCGAGGCGATCGACTTCGCGTGGGAGCTCCTCACGACCGACCAGGGCCAGGGCGGGTACGGCCTCGACGGCGACCGTCTCTGGGTGACCATCTGGGAGGAGGACGCCGAGGCCTTCGACGCGCTCACGAAGGGCGTCGGGCTCGACCCGAAGCACGTGGTGCGCCTGCCCCGCGAGGAGAACTTCTGGGACACGGGCCAGCCCGGCCCGGCGGGCCCCTGCGCCGAGTGGCACTACGACCGTGGCCCCGCGTACGGCCCCGACGCCGTGGGCGGCACGGTCGACCCGGGCGGCGACCGCTACCTGGAGATCTGGAACCTCGTCTTCGACCAGTTCGTGCGCGGCGAGGGCCAGGGCAAGAACTACCCGCTGCTGGGCGAGCTCGAGCACAAGAGCATCGACACCGGCGCGGGCCTGGAGCGCATCGCCTACCTGCTGCAGGGCAAGGAGAACCTCTACGAGATCGACGAGGTGTACCCCGTCATCGCGCGCGTCGAGGAGCTGACGGGCAAGCGCTACGGTGCCGACCCGGAGGACGACGTGCGGATGCGTGTGATCGCGGACCACGTCCGCTCGTCGCTCATGGTGATCGGGGACGGCGTGCGCCCGTCGAACGAGGGTCGCGGCTACGTGCTGCGCCGCCTCGTCCGTCGCGCGGTGCGCGCCGTGCGCCTCCTCGGCGTCGACGAGGTCGCGCTCCCCTCGCTGCTGCCCGTGTCCAAGGACGCGATGAAGGCGTCCTACCCGGAGGTGGAGGCCGACTTCGCCCGCATCAGCGACGTCGCGTACGCGGAGGAGGACGCCTTCCGCCGCACTCTCGCGCAGGGCACGACGATCCTGGACACGGCCGTGGGTCGTGCGAAGTCGCGGGCCTCGGACGGAGCGGACGGCGGCACCCCGGTGCTCGGCGGCGCCGAGGCGTTCCAGCTCCACGACACGTACGGCTTCCCGATCGACCTCACGCTCGAGATGGCGGCCGAGCAGGGCGTGCAGGTGGACGAGAAGGCGTTCCGCGACCTCATGGCGGAGCAGAAGCAGCGCGCCCGCGCCGACGCGCTCGCGAAGAAGACGGGCCACGCCGACCTGCGCTCCTACGAGACCCTGAACAAGGAGCTCTCCGCGCCGGTCGAGTTCCTCGGGTACACGGACACCGAGTCCGCGGTGACCGTCGCGGGCCTGCTGGTCGACGGCGTGCCCGCCCCCGCGGCGACCGCGCCCGCCGACGTCGAGGTCGTCCTCGACCGCACACCGTTCTACGCGGAGGCCGGCGGCCAACTCGCCGACCAGGGCACGATCGTGCTCGACGGCGGCGCGACCATCGAGGTCGACGACGTGCAGCGCCCGGTCAAGGGCCTGTCCGTGCACCGCGGCCGCCTGGTCGAGGGCACGGTGGCCCTGGGCGACCCCGGCACGGCGACGATCGACGTCGCCCGTCGCGTCGCGATCAGCCGCGCCCACTCGGCCACGCACATGATCCACAAGGCGCTGCACGAGATGGTCGGGCCGGACCGCACCCAGGCCGGGTCGGAGAACGCCCCGAGCCGCGTGCGCTTCGACTTCCGGTCGCCGACGCCGGTGGCGGCGGACGCCCTCGGCGAGATCGAGGAGCGGGTCAACGCGCGCCTCACCGAGAACCTCGAGGTGACGGACGCGACGATGCCGATCGCCCGCGCCCGCGAGCTCGGCGCCATGGCGCTGTTCGGCGAGAAGTACGGCGACACCGTGCGCGTCGTCTCGATCGGCGGCGACTGGTCGCGCGAGCTGTGCGGGGGCACGCACGTCAAGGCCACCGGGGAGGTGGGCCGCGTCGCGCTGCTCGGCGAGGCCTCGATCGGCTCCGGCGTGCGCCGCGTGGACGCCCTCGTGGGCGACGGCGCGTACGGCTTCCAGGCCAAGGAGCACGCCCTGGTGGGCCAGCTCACCGGCCTGCTGGGCGCGCGCCCGGACGAGCTGGCCGATCGCGTGGGCTCGCTGCTCACGCGCCTCAAGGACACCGAGAAGGAGCTGGCGGGCCTGCGCCAGGACCGCATCCTCGCCGCGGCGGGCACGCTCGCCGCGCAGGCGGAGCGCGTCGGTGACGTGCGGGTGGTGGCGCACGACGCCGGCGAGGTGGCCTCGGCCGACGACCTGCGCGCCCTCGTGCTCGACGTGCGCGGGCGCCTGGGCGACGCGGAGGCCGTCCTCGTCGCCGTCGGCGGCGTCGCGGGCGGACGTCCCCTGGTGGTCGTCGGCACGAACGCCGGGGCGCGCGACGCGGGCCTGCGGGCCGGCGACTTCGTCAAGGTGGCCGCGAAGGCGCTGGGCGGCGGGGGCGGCGGCAAGCCGGACCTGGCCCAGGGCGGCGGCACCGACGCGTCGGCGCTGCCGGCCGCGCTGGCCGGCGTGGCCGAGGGCGTGCGCGCGGCCCAGGCGGGCGCGTGACGGGACCGTACGGCCCGGGCTCGCCGGAGCCGGACGCGCCCCGCGGGCTGCCGCGGGGCGCGCGGCTCGGGGTCGACGTCGGCAAGGCGCGCATCGGGCTCGCGGGCAGCGACCCCGACGGCCTCGTCGCGACGCCGGTCGAGACCGTGCCGCGCGTCCTGGACGTGCCCGCGAGCGCCGACGGGTCGCCCGCGGTGACGCCCGACGTCGCGCGCATCGCGGCGGAGGCCGAGGAGCGGTTCGCCGCGGTCGTGTACGTCGGGCTGCCGCGGCACCTGTCCGGGGCGGAGGGTGCGGCCACCGCGGACGCGCGCGACTTCGCCACCCGGCTGGCGGCCGCCGTGGCGCCCGTCGAGGTGCGTCTGGTGGACGAGCGGATGACGACCGTGACGGCGCACGCGCAGCTGCGCTCGGCGGGGCGACGCACCAAGACCCACCGGTCTGTCGTCGACCAGGCCGCAGCCGTTATCATTCTGCAATCTGCACTCGACGTGGAGCGGTCGGCGGGGGAGCGCGCCGGCGAGCTCGTCGAGCGGCAGCGACCGGGCGCCTGACCAGCCCGGACAGCAGCACCCGACCCACCGTGCCCACCCCAGGCCCTGTCAGAAGGAAGAACCCGGCGTGACGGACCTCTTCGAGCACCCCGCCCTCCAGGACGCGCCGGCGGCACCATCGCGGCGCCGCTCGGCCGCCAGCCGGAGGGCCGCCGCCAAGCGCAAGCGCCGCCGCAGGCAGCGCACCGCGGTGGTCCTGGTGGTGGTCCTCGGGTTCGTGGGCGCCGGGGCCTACCTGCTCTGGGACCGCATGGACTCGCTCGTCGGGGACCTGCCGTTCATCGGCTCGCAGAACGAGGACTACCCGGGCCCGGGGGGCGACCCGGTCGAGGTCGTCATCCCCGAGGGCGCGTCGGGCGGCCAGATGGGCACCGTGCTCCAGGAGGCCGGCGTCGTCGCCAGCGTGGGCGCGTTCAGCGACGCGTTCAGCCAGAACCCGGCCGCCGCCGGGATCCAGCCGGGCACGTACCAGCTGCAGGCCGAGATGAAGGCCTCGGACGCCGTCGCCGCGCTGGTGAAGAACGAGAAGCTGCAGACCAACGTCACCATCCCCGAGGGGTACACGGTCGAGCAGGTCGTCGACAAGGTCGGCTCGGTCACGGACATCACGCCGAAGCAGCTCGAGAAGGCGCTGGACGACCCGGAGTCCTTCGGCCTGCCGAAGCAGGCGGAGGGCAACGCCGAGGGCTGGCTGTTCCCGAAGACGTACACCGTGCAGCCGGGCGACGACGCGGCGACGCTGCTCGCTGCGATGGTGAACCAGACGAAGAAGGAGCTGGAGTCGCTCGGGGTCGAGAAGTCCGACTGGCAGGACGTCCTGAACAAGGCGTCGCTGGTCGAGAAGGAGGCGCCGGACGGGTACCGGGGCGAGGTCGCGCGCGTGATCGAGAACCGCCTGGACCGCGACGAGGCGCTGTACCTGGACGCCATCAACTCCTACGGGCTCGGCAAGCCGGCGGACGAGATCACGAAGTCGGAGTTCGCGGACGCGAGCGACCCGTACAACTCCCGCAAGAACACCGGGCTCCCACCCACGCCGATCGCCAACCCCGGGCAGGCGTCGGTCGAGGCCGTCCTCGACCCGCCCGAGGGCGACTGGAACTGGTACGTGACAGTGAACCTGGACACCGGCGAGACCAAGTTCACGGACAACTACCAGGAGTTCCTCGAGTACCGCGCCGAGTACCAGAAGTGGGCCTCGGAGAACGCCGGCTGACATGACCGTCACCCGACGAGCGGCGGTGCTGGGCCACCCCGTCGCGCACTCCCTCTCGCCCATCCTGCACACCGCCGCGTACGACGCCCTCGGCCTCGAGGGCTGGGAGTACTCGGCGATCGACACGGCCGTCGAGGACCTGCCGGCGCTCGTCCGCGGCCTGGACCTCGGCTGGGCCGGCCTGAGCGTCACGATGCCCCTCAAGCACGCGGTCATGGACCTGGTGGACCACGTCGACCCGCTCGCCGTGGCTGTGGGCGCCGTCAACACGGTGCTGGTCGGCCCGGCGCAGTGCGGCGTGACCCTCACGGGCACCAACACCGACGTCTACGGCCTGGTCACCGCGCTGCGCGAGGGCTTCGGCGCCCAGGGCCGCGGTCCCGGCACGGGAGCGGCGAGCGCCGTCGTCCTGGGGGGCGGCGCCACCGCCGCGTCCACGCTCGCCGCGCTGGGCGAGCTCGGCTGCACGACGCCGCGCGTCCTCGTCCGCTCCCTCGGCCGCACGGCCGGGCTGCAGGAGGCGGCGGCGCGCATGGGCGTGAGCCCGCGCTTCGAGGTGCTCGACCCGACGGCGTCGCTCGGCGCGCTGCGGGACGCCGACGTCGTGGTCTCGACCATGCCGGCCTACGCCGCCGACCCGGTCGCGGCCGCGCTCGCCGCCCACGGCGGCACGCCCGCCGGCGTCCTGCTCGACGTCGTCTACGACCCGCGCCCCACCGCGCTGTCGATCGCCTGGTCGGACGCGGGCGGCATCGTCGTCGGGGGCGAGCGGATGCTGCTGCACCAGGCGGTGGAGCAGGTGCGCCTCATGACCGGGCGCACGGCCCCGGTCGCGGCCATGGACGACGCGCTCGGCCGGGCCCTGGCGGCGCCGGCGTCCGCCCGCTGACCAACCGGACGGACCGGCGGCGCGAGCGTGGAAGAATCGCAGGCATGCTGCGCTGGATGACGTCGGGGGAGTCGCACGGTCCGTCACTCGTGGGGGTGCTGGAGGGCCTGCCCGCCGGCGTCGAGGTGGTGACCGCGGACATCCAGGCCGCGCTCGCGCGCCGGCGGCTCGGCTACGGCCGCGGAGCCCGCATGAAGTTCGAGCAGGACGCGGTGCGCGTCCTCGGCGGCCTGCGCCACGGCGTCACGCAGGGTGGCCCGCTCGCGTTCGAGATCGGCAACACCGAGTGGCCCAAGTGGACCGACGTCATGTCGCCTGACCCCGTCGACCGCGAGGCGCTGCTCGTCGACGCCGGCACCGGTGACGAGCGCGAGATCGCGCGCAACCGTCCGCTCACGAGGCCCCGCCCGGGCCACGCCGACCTCGTCGGGATGCGCAAGTACGGGTTCGACGACGCGCGACCGGTGCTCGAGCGGGCGTCGGCCCGCGAGACCGCGACGCGCGTCGCGCTCGGCCTGGTCGCCGCGAAGTTCCTCGAGCAGGCGGTCGGCGTCCGCCTGGTGTCGCACGTCGTGGCGATCGGCCCGGTCGAGGTGCCCGAGGGCGCCGACCTGCCCGCGCCCGACGACGTCGCCGCCCTCGACGCCGACCCGGTGCGCTGCTTCGACGCCACGACGAGCGCGGCGATGGTCGCGGAGATCGACGAGTGCCGCAAGGACGGCGACACCCTCGGCGGCGTCGTCGAGGTGCTCGCCTACGACGTGCCGACCGGCCTCGGCAGCTACGTGCAGGGCGACCGGCGCCTCGACGCCCGGCTGGCGGGCGCGCTCATGGGCATCCAGGCGATCAAGGGCGTCGAGGTCGGCGACGGCTTCCGCACCGCCCGCCGCCGCGGCTCGGCCGCGCACGACGAGATCGAGCGCGGGGACGACGGCCACATCCACCGCCGCTCCAACCGGGCCGGCGGCATCGAGGGCGGCATGTCGAATGGCGAGGTGCTGCGCGTGCGGGCCGCGATGAAGCCGATCTCCACCGTGCCGCGCGCCCTGGCGACGGTCGACGTCGCGACGGGCGAGGCCGTCACCGCCCACCACCAGCGTTCGGACGTGTGCGCGGTGCCGCCCGCCGCCGTCGTCGCGGAGGCGATGGTGGCGCTCGAGCTGGCGCAGGCCGTCGTGGAGAAGTTCGGCGGGGACTCGGTGGCCGAGGTGCGGCGCAACGCCGAGGCCTACCTCGGCTCGATCCCCGAGCTGCTGCGATGAGCGCGGGTGTGCCGCGGGCGGTGCTCATCGGCCCGCCCGGCAGCGGCAAGACGACGGTCGGCCGCCTGCTCGCGCAGCGGCTCGGCGTCGCGTTCCGGGACACGGACGCCGACGTCGAGGACACCGCGGGCAAGCCGGTCGCCGACATCTTCGTGGAGGACGGCGAGCCGCGGTTCCGCGAGCTCGAGCGGGAGGCCGTCACCACGGCCCTGGCCTGCCACCCCGGCGTCCTCGCGCTCGGCGGCGGCGCGATCATGGACGAGCACACCCAGCGGGCGCTCGAGGGCTACGTCGCGGGTGGCGGCACCGTCGTCTTCCTGGACGTCTCCCTCGCGCACGCCGCGCCCCGAGTCGGCTTCAACCAGTCCCGTCCGCTGCTGGTGGGCAACCCGCGGGCGCGGTGGGTCGAGCTGATGCAGGCGCGTCGGCCCACCTACGAGCGCCTCGCCACGGTGCACGTGGTCTCCGACGAGCGGCCCCCGCACGAGGTCGCCGCCCAGGTGCACGTCGCGGTGAGGGGCAGCTCGGCACAGCAAGGCGCGGCGCAGCACGACGCGGCCGCGGGCACATCGGCACAGGAGGTCCAGTCATGACGGTCCGCGTGACCGTGCAGGGCAGCACGAACGAAGCCCCGTCCTACGACGTCGTCGTCGGACGACACCTGCTCGGCGAGCTGCCGGGCCTGCTCGGGGACGGGGTGCGGCGGGTGCTGGTCATGCATCCCGCGTCGCTGCAGGCCACCGGCGAGGCCGTCCGCGAGGACCTCGTGGCGCAGGGCTACGAGGCGTTCGCCGTCGAGCTCCCGGACGCCGAGGAGCAGAAGACCGCCCAGGTGGCGGCGTTCTGCTGGCAGGTGCTGGGCCAGGCCGACTTCACTCGGTCGGACGCGATCGTCTCCGTCGGCGGCGGCGCGACGACCGACCTGGCCGGGTTCGTCGCGGCCACGTGGCTGCGAGGGATCAAGGTCGTGCACGTGCCGACCACGCTGCTCGCGATGGTCGACGCCGCCGTGGGCGGCAAGACGGGCATCAACACGGCCGAGGGCAAGAACCTCGTGGGCGCCTTCCACCCGCCCGCCGGGGTGCTGTGCGACCTGGCGGCCCTGGAGACCCTCGACCGCTGGGACCTCGTCGCCGGCATGGCGGAGGTCGTCAAGACGGGCTTCATCGCCGACCCGCGCATCCTCGAGCTCGTCGAGGAGCACGCCGACGAGCTCCGGGAGTGGAAGGGCTCGGACGCCTCGCCCGAGACCTGGGCCGTGCTGACCGAGCTCATCGAGAGGTCGGTGCGCGTCAAGGCCCGCGTGGTGGGCGAGGACCTCACGGAGCAGGGGCTGCGGGAGATCCTCAACTACGGGCACACCCTGGGGCACGCGATCGAGCTCACCGAGCGCTACCAGCTGCGGCACGGCGCCGCGGTCGCGGTCGGGATGGTCTTCGCGGCCGAGCTCGCCCGCCTCGGGGGCAAGCTCGACGACGCCGTCGTGGACCGGCACCGGGCGATCCTCGAGTCGCTGGGCCTGCCCACCACCTATCGCGGCGACCGCTGGGACAAGCTCCTCGCGGCCATGCAGCGCGACAAGAAGACGCGCGGCAGCCTGCTGCGCTTCGTCGTGCTGGACGACGTGGCGAAGCCGACGCGCCTCGAGGGTCCGGACCCGACGCTGCTCGCCGCCGCCTACGCGGAGATCTCGAAGGAGCCGCCGGCGGGCCGGCCCGGCGTGACGGTCCAGCTCGGGCTCTAGCCCGCGCTCCCGCCGGCCGGGCGCGCGGACTCGCGCTCGGCGTCCCACCCGCGCACGACGTCCCGGCACGCCGGGACGTCGTCGTCCGCGACGAGCAGCACGAGGTTGCCGTCGTGGTCGCTGTACAGGTGCTCCACGACGACGCCCGCCTCCGCGAGGCGGCGCGCGAACGCGCCCATCTGCCCGGGGACGTCCTGGGCGAGGCGGGTCGTGACGACGTCGCGGGCGACCGCGGGGCCGAGACCCGCCGCCGCCAGCGCGGCGACCGCGCGGGGTCCGTCGTCGACGAGGAAGTGGGCGACGCGGCCGCCGTCGAGGCTGGTCACGCCGCCGCCCTCCAGGCTGACGCCGGCGCGCCCGAGCGTCTCGCCCAGGTCGGCCAGGGCGCCGGGCGTGCCGGGCAGGCGGACCTCGAGGTCCTGCGGGTCGGGGGCGGCAGAGGCGGTCATGCGCCGACCGTAGACCCGGGACGTCTCGGCGTCCGCCGAAGCGTCGTCACCGTATCGTCGGGGTCATGGGTGGTGACGGGCGGGACCGGGACTTCACCGACGTCGGGCGGGCGCTGTCCGCGCCGGCGCGGTCGGCGATGGTCGGGCTCCTCATGGACGGCACGGCACGCCCCGCCGGCGAGCTGGCGCGGGCGGCGGGCGTGGGTGCCCCTGCCGCGTCGGAGCACCTGGCGGTGCTCGTCGCCGCCGGGCTGGTGACCGGCCGGGCCCGCGGCAGGCACCGGTACTACGCCCTCGCCGGACCCGACGTGGCCGACGCCCTGGAGGCGCTCGGCGCGCTGGCGGGCCCGGTGCCCGTGGCGGGGCTGCGGCGCAGCCGGGAGGCCGACCGGCTGGCGGCGGCCCGGTTCTGCTACGACCACCTCGCGGGCCGGCTCGGCGTGGGGCTGGCCGAGGCGTGCGTCGCGCGGGGGTGGCTGGACGGCGCCGACGTCCTCGCCCTCACGGACGCGGGTGCCGACGGGCTGCGCGGGCTCGGCGTGGACGTGGACGCCGCGGCCGCCGCCCGCCGCCCGACGACGCGGGCCTGCCTGGACTGGACCGAGCGCCGCGTGCACCTGGCCGGTGCGCTCGGCGCCGCCGTCGGCGCCCGCTTCCTCGACGCCGGATGGGTGGCGCGGACGAGCGGGCGGGGGCTGCGGCTCACCTCCGACGGGCGGGACGTGGTGCGCGCGACGTGGGGCGTCGAGCTGCTGCCGCCGTCCGGCGGTGGCGTGGGCCCGGGGCGGGCCTGACCGGCGGGGCGCTCAGGCCCACAGGCCGCGCGCGACGAGCACGTCGCGCAGCAGGTCGGCGCGGTCGGTGACGACGCCGTCGACGCCGAGGTCGAGGAGCCGGCCCATCTCCCCGGGGGCGTTGATCGTCCACACGTGCACCTGCCGCCCGGCGCGGTGGGCGGCGGCGACGGTCCGCGCGTCGACCACGGGCACGCGACCCTCGGAGACGGGGACCTGCAGGGCGTCCACGTCGCGCAGCGCCCGGCGGACGAGGGCGTCCACCCGCAGACGGGCGCCGGCGAGGAAGCCCGCCACCTCGCGGCGCCCGGCCGACGTCGCGACCGGGCGGGTCAGGCGGGCGAGGGTCGCGCGGCGGCGCCCGACGTCGAACGACGTGACGCAGACCCGGTC
>NZ_JBHXAW010000112.1:0-12708 GCF_042726645.1 Isoptericola sp. NPDC060257 | reverse complement strand
TACTGCCCTCGCGAGGGGGTGGGAGAGTAGGACGCCGCCGGACACCCATTCACGAAAGGCCCACCCCACCCCGGGGTGGGCCTTTCGCATACCCGTAACACCCCACGGCGCCGTCGTGCCGATAGGCTCGTCGGGTGACTGGAGCACCGCACCTTCCCGCCACCGGACCGACGTCGTCGTGGCGCGCCCAACACTTCGTGAGCCTGCTGGACTTCGCGCGGCCGTCCCTGGGAGGGGACGGGACCGCCGGGTGGCTCGACGACGCGGGGGTGGTCGACCCGGCGCAACCGGCTCACCTGTGGATCACCTGCCGGATGACGCACTCCTACGGGCTCGGACATCTCCTGGGGGTCGAGGGCGCAGGTGCGCTGCTGGACCGGGGGATCGCCGGCCTGTCGCGCGCGCTGGCGGACGCCGACGACGGCGGTTGGCTGGCCTCCCGGGGGCCGGGCGACGCGCTCGACGGGACCAAGCAGGCGTACGGTCATGCTTTCGTCGTGCTGGCCGGTTCGACCGGGACCGTGGCGCGCGTACCCGGTGCCGTGACGCTCCTCGAGGCGGGACTGTCGGTGCTCGACCGACGGTTCTGGGAGGCCGACCACCAGCTGCACCTCGACGAGCGGTCGCGCGACTGGGGCACGGTCGACCCGTACCGCGGGGTCAACGCGAACATGCACTCCGTCGAGGCGCTCCTTGCCGCGCACGACGCCACGGGGGAGAGCCGCTGGCTCGATCGGGCGGCGGTCGTGGCCGACCGCGTGATCGGCTGGGCTGCGGACAACGGCTGGCGGATCCCGGAGCACTTCGACACGGAGTGGCGGCCGCAGCTCGAGTACAACGCCGACCGTCCGCACGACCCGTTCAAGCCCTACGGGGCCACGCCGGGCCATGGACTGGAGTGGGCGCGGCTGCTCCTGCAGGTGGACGTCGCCGGGGGGACGCAGGGCCGGCGTACCGACGCAGCACGGCACCTGTTCGATCGCGCCGTGGCCGACGGGTGGGACGGGCCGGCGGGCGGCTTCGTGTACACGACGGACTGGGACGGGACCCCGGTGGAGGCGCGCCGCTTCCACTGGGTGGCGGCCGAGGCGGCCGCGGCCGCCGACGTCCTGCACCGCACGACCGGCGAGGCGCGCTACGCCGAGCTCGCCGACGGGTGGTGGGCGTGGATCGACACCCACCTGGTGGACCACGAGCGGGGCTCCTGGTTCCACGAGCTCGACACGGACAACCGCCCCTCGGGCCGGACCTGGGTCGGCAAGCCCGACATCTACCACGCCGCCCAGGCCGTGATCCTGCCCGACCTGCCCCTCACCGGGTCGTTCGCGGCGTCCGCCCGGGAGGCCGGGCCGCTGCTGGCCGGCACGCGACTGGGCGCCGCGGTCACGACGTCATGAGGATCTCCGCGAAGGCCGACTACGCGGTGCGGGCGGCCGCAGAGCTCGCCGCGTCCGGCGAGGGCCCCGTCCCGGCCGAGGCCCTCGCCCGCGCGCAGCAGGTGCCCCACCGCTTCCTCGAGGCGATCCTCAGCGACCTGCGGCGCGAGGGCATCGTCGCGAGCCGTCGCGGCGCGGGTGGCGGGTACGTGCTGGCCCGCCCCGCCGACAAGGTCACCGTCGCCGACGTCGTGCGCGCCGTGGACGGGCCACTGGTGTTCGTGCGCGACGCGCGGCCCTCGGACCTGGAGTACACGGGCGCGGCGGCGTCGCTGCTGCACGTGTGGGTGGCGCTGCGCGTGAACGTGCGGGCCGTGCTGGAGCAGGTGACCCTGGCGGACCTCGCGGCCGGGACGATCCCCGACGTCGTGCGCCGGCTCACGGAGCAGGAATCGGCGTGGATCAACCCGTGAGCCCCGCTCCCGCGGCCTGACGGGCGCCCGTCTCAGCATGCAGACATTTTCTTGAGACCGTTGAATCCGATAGAGCCGATCGGGTAACTTCACTGCAGACGCGGCGGACCCGCTGCCGCGCCGAAACGGAGGGAACCCCCGTGCGGACTCTCGTCCTCCTTGCCCTCGTGGGCCTCGGTGCGCAGCTCGTCGACGGCAGCCTGGGCATGGCCTACGGCGTCACCTCGACCACCCTGCTGCTCGCGATCGGCACCAACCCCGCGGCCGCGTCGGCGACCGTCCACCTCGCCGAGGTCGGGACGACGCTGGCGTCCGGTGCGTCGCACTGGCGGTTCGGGAACGTGGACTGGAAGGTCGTCACCAAGATCGGCATCCCCGGTGCGGTCGGCGCGTTCGCCGGCGCGACCTTCCTCTCGTGGCTGTCGACCGAGATCGCCAAGCCGCTGATGTCGATCCTGCTGCTGGGGCTGGGCCTGTACGTGCTGCTGCGCTTCACGCTCCGCGGGCTGCGCACGGACCGCCTCGGGCAGCCGCTCCGCAAGCGGTTCCTCACCCCGCTCGGCCTGGTCGCCGGGTTCATGGACGCCACGGGCGGCGGCGGCTGGGGGCCGGTGGGCACGCCCGCCATCCTGGCGAGCGGCCGCATGGAGCCCCGCAAGGTGATCGGCTCGATCGACACCAGCGAGTTCTTCGTGGCCGTCGCCGCGAGCCTCGGCTTCCTCTTCGGCCTCGGGACCGCGGGCATCAACCCGACCTGGGCCCTGGCGCTGCTCATCGGCGGCCTGATCGCCGCGCCGATCGCCGCATGGCTCGTCCGCCTGGTGCCGCCGCGCGTCCTCGGATCCGCCGTCGGCGGGATCATCGTGCTCACCAACGTCCGCACCCTGCTGAGCCTCGACGAGTTCCCCGTGAGCGACGGCGTGCGGGGTCTCGTCCTCGGGCTCATCGCGGTCGGCTGGGCCGCCGCCGTCACCTACTCGTTCCGCGAGCACCGCAAGGCGGTCGCGGCGGAGCGGGCCGAGGCGGCGGGCGAGCACCCCGAGGCCGCTGCGACGACGGTCGCCTGACGCCTGCCCCGGCACGGCCGGGGCCACCGACGACACCACCGCCACCGCACGTCACCCGCCGTGCGGTGGCGGTGTCGTGCCGTCCCGGTACCGTGGTGAGGCCAGGAGAACTGCGCGCCGGACCCAGCTGCACGGCACTGGGGGGTGAGCCTCGATGTCCAGCACGCCCAACGACACACCGCGCCGCGAGCTCGTCGCTCTCGCGGAGCTGCTGGGCGCCGGGAGCCAGCTGCTCGTCGGCCGGTACCGCGTCGACGTCGCCACGGGGGAGTGGTGGTGGTCGGACGAGGTCTTCCGGATCTTCGGTCGTGAGCCGGGCAAGATCGCGCCGGGACCGGAGGTGCTGCGCGCCCACCTGCACCCCGACGACCGCGAGCGGCTCTCCCGGACGGCGGTGGTCGCGCTCGGCACCGGGCGGCCGTTCTCGGGGGCGCACCGCGTCGTGGACGACCACGGGCGCACCCATACCGTCGTCGTGACCGGACAGGGGAGGCACGGGGCCGACGGCGCGTCGTCGCAGATCGTCGGCTACGTCATCGACGCGAGCCCGGTCGTGCGGGACGCGCTGGAGCGCGAGGCGCACCGGGCCGTGTCCCGAGCGTTCGTCGCGGCCGCGGCCGCCGAGCAGGCCAAGGGCGCCATCATGGCGGTGTGCGGCGTGGACGAGTCGGTCGCCACCGAGGTGCTCGCGGACGCCGGCGCGCAGGTCGGGATCTCCGCCCAGTCGGCGGGGGAGCAGGTGATGAAGGGGCTCGCGCGGCCCGTCGGGGACCGCGACGCCGCGCTCACGGCGGCGGAGGTGGTGCGGTCCGCCCCGCCGGCCCAGGACGCGGCGGACCGGCTCAGCCAGGCGCTCGCCACCGTGCGGCCGGTGGACCGGCCGCACGGTCACGACGCGCAGCTCGCCCGCCGGCGTCCGCGCGCGAGCCACTGACCCGCAGGGCGGGCTCGTCAGGAGCGCGGGATCAGCGGCCGGGCACGAACCGGGCCGCTGCGCGCACGGCGCCCTTGCGGGCGAGGCGCTTCGCGAGCACCGCGACTCCGCCCGAGACCGCCGCGAAGGTGACGGCCTGGATGATCGAGATCTCGTCGTCGTCCACGTTGGTGGGCGCCACGCTGCCCGTCGTCTTCTCCCAGACCACCCCGATCAGCTTCTGCGCGACCCATCCGGCGGCGATCGTCAGCACCACCGTGCCGACCTTCACGCCCAGCGGCTGCTCGGTGTCCGTCACGTGCTCTCCCTCGGTAGGTCCCGGCGCGGCCGCGGCATGACCGCGCGTCGTCTCGCGTGCGTCCGCGGCCGCCGGACGGCGTCACGGCACGTCAGGCACGTCACACCCCGAGGTCGAGGACTGCACCACGGTAGCGCGGCGTCGACGGGTAGGCTCGTGGTGATACGACAGGGGAGCGCCCACCGGCGCTGAGAGTGCGGACCGCCGCAGACCCTCGAACCTGATCCGGTTAGCACCGGTGGAGGAAGTCGGGAATCTCGTTCCCTGCGGACGGCCGCACCACGACGGTGCCGGGTGCCCGCAGGACCCCCTTCTCGCACCTTGAGGAGGACAGCATGAAGCTGACGACCACGGCCCGGACCACGGCGGCCGCCGCGGGCGTCGTCGCCCTGCTGCCGCTGCTGGCGGCGTGCGGCGGGGCGGCCCCGGACGACGCGAGCGGGGCGGCGTCGAGCACGGTCACGCTCGTGACCCACGACTCGTTCGCCGTCTCCGACGACGTCCTGGCCGCGTTCGAGAAGGAGTCCGGTCTCACCGTCGAGCAGGTGGCCCCGGGCGACGCGGGCACGCTGGTGAACCAGCTCGTGCTCACCAAGGACGCGCCGCTGGGCGACGTCGTGTTCGGCGTGGACAACACGTACGCGTCGCGGGCCGTCGACGCCGGGGTCTTCGAGGAGTACCAGCCGGCCGACCTCGCCCCGGGGGTCGCGGCCTACGCGCCCGACGACCTGGCGGGCACGCTGACGCCCGTCGACGTGGGCGACGTGTGCATGAACCTCGACGACGGCTGGTTCGCGAAGAACGGCGTCACGCCCCCGACGACGCTCGAGGACCTCGCGAAGCCGGACTACGCGGACCTCACCGTCGTGACCAACCCGGCGACGTCGTCCCCCGGCCTCGCGTTCCTGCTCGCGACGATCGGCGCCTTTGGCACGGACGGCTGGGAGGCCTACTGGGCCGACCTGCGCGACAACGGCCTCAAGGTGGCAGAGAGCTGGGAGGACGCGTACTACGTGGACTTCTCCGGCGCCGGGGAGGGCGGGCAGCGACCGATCGCGCTGTCGTACGCGACGTCGCCCGCGTTCACCGTGAGCGACGACGGGAAGACCTCCGCCACGAGCGCGATGCTCGACACCTGCTTCCGGCAGGTCGAGTACGCGGGGGTGCTGTCCGGCGCCGAGAACCCCGAGGGCGCCAAGAAGCTCGTGGACTTCCTGACGAGCGCCGAGTTCCAGGCCGACGTGCCCGGCCAGATGTACATGTACCCCGCCGACCCGGACGTGGAGCTGCCCGCCGACTGGCAGCAGTTCGCGCCCCTGGCCGACGAGCCGTTCGAGGTGGCGCCCGCGGACGTCGCCGCGCACCGCGACGAGTGGATCGAGCAGTGGACGGCGACGGTCGTCGGCTGACGCGCCCCGTGCCCCGCGCCTCCCGCAGCACCGCCCGCCCGGCAGTCCGGGCGGCGCGGTCGCGCGCCGAACGGCGGCGCGGAGACCGGTGGGGCGCGTGGCTCGGCTGGGGCGCCGCCGTCGCGCTCCCGCTGGGCTTCCTCGCGGTCTTCTTCGCGTGGCCGGTGGTGTCGCTCGTCCTGCAGGGGTTCTTCACCGAGACCGCGGCGGGCCGGGAGCTCGACCTGTCCGGCTTCGCCGAGGTGCTGTCCCAGGGGCGCACGTGGCGGATCGTCGGGCAGACGCTCGCCCAGGCGCTCACCGGCACGCTGCTGTCGGTGCTGCTGGGGCTGCCCGGAGCCTACGTGCTCTACCGGTGCCGGTTCCCCGGGCGCACTCTGGTGCGGGGCTTGGTGACGGTGCCGTTCGTGCTGCCCAGCGTCGTCGTCGGGGTCGCCTTCCGCGCGCTCTTCGCGCCCGGCGGGCCGCTCGGCTGGGCGCACCTGGAGGAGAGCTTCGCCGGCATCGTGCTGGCGCTGGTGTTCTTCAACTACGCGGTGGTGGTGCGGACCGTCGGCGGCATGTGGGAGCGGCTCGACCCGCGCGCCGAGCAGGCCGCCCGTGCGCTCGGCGCGACGCCCTGGCGCGCGTTCCGCACCGTGACGCTGCCCGCGCTCGGCCCGGCGATCGCGTCGGCCGCCGCGGTGGTGTTCCTCTTCTGCGCGACGGCGTTCGGCGTCGTCCTCGTCCTCGGTGGCCTGCGCTACGGCACGATCGAGACGGAGATCTGGACGCGCACCACCCAGTTCCTCGACCTGCGCTCGGCGGCGGTGCTGTCGGTGCTGCAGCTCGTCGTGGTGGCCGGCGCGCTGCTGGTCAGCTCCCGCGCCCGGGCGCGCCGGGAGCGGGCCCTGCACCTCACGAGCGACAGCGTGTCCGCGCACCGGCTGCGGCTGCGCGCGGGCGCCGACGGCACGGACGTCGTGCCGGCGCTCGTCACCCTCGTCGTGGTCGCCGGGCTGCTCGTGCTGCCCATGGCGGGGCTCGTCACGCGGTCGCTGCGGGCCCCCGACGGCTCCTGGGGCCTCGACAACTACGCGGCCCTCGGCACCACCGGCGGGCGCAACGCCCTGACCGTCACGGTCTGGGAGGCGCTGGGCAACTCGCTGCGCACCGCCGCGTGGGCCGCGCTGATCGCCGTCGTCGTGGGCGGCCTCGTGGCGCTCGTCGTGTCGCGTCGCCCGCGGCGCGCGGGCCTGCGGCGCGCCGTCGGGGTGCTCGACGCCGCGTTCATGCTGCCCCTGGGCGTCTCCGCCGTGACGGTGGGCTTCGGCTTCCTCATCACGCTGGACGAGCCGCTCGGGCTCGACGTCGACCTGCGCACCTCCGGCGCGCTCGTCCCGATCGCCCAGGCCGTCGTCGCGATCCCGCTCGTGGTGCGCACGATGCTGCCTGTGCTGCGCGCCATCGACCCGCGGCTGCGCGAGGCGGCCGCCACGCTGGGCGCGCCGCCGGGGCGGGTGCTGCGGACCGTCGACGGCCCGCTGGGCGCGCGGTCGCTGGGGCTGGCGATCGGGTTCGCGTTCGCGGTCTCGCTCGGCGAGTTCGGCGCGACGTCGTTCCTCGCCCGCCCGGACACGGCCACGCTGCCTGTGGTGATCTACCGGCTGATCGGGCGGCCCGGGGCCGAGAACTACGGGATGGCGCTCGCGGCGTCCGTGGTGCTGGCCGTGCTCACCGCGACCGTCATGATGGTGGCCGAGCGCCTGCGCGGCGACCGGCCGGGAGGAGAGTTCTGATGGAGCAGGGCCAGACGACGGGGCTCGCCGTGCGCGACGCCGTCGTGCGGTACGGCGCCACGCGCCGCCGACCGGGGTCGGTCGCGGTCGACGGGGTGTCGCTCGACGTCGCCGCCGGCGAGATCGTCGCGCTGCTCGGCCCGAGCGGCTGCGGCAAGTCGTCGCTGCTGCGCGCCGTCGCCGGGCTGGAGCCGCTCTCGGGCGGCGCCGTGGCGTTCGACGGCGCGGACCTCGCGGGGGTGCCCGTGCACCGCCGGAACTTCGGCCTGCTCTTCCAGGACGGCCAGCTCTTCCCGCACCGGGACGTCGGCCGCAACGTGGCCTACGGGCTCGAGACGCAGGGCGTGCCCCGCGCGGAGCGGGCCGCGCGCGTCGCGGAGCTGCTCGCCGACGTCGGCCTGGCCGGCTATGCGGGCCGGTCGGTCGCGACGCTGTCCGGCGGGGAGAAGCAGCGCGTCGCGCTCGCCCGGGCCCTCGCGCCCCGCCCGCGGCTGCTGCTGCTCGACGAGCCGCTGTCCGCCCTCGACCGTCGCCTGCGCGAGCGGCTCGCCGTCGACGTCCGCGACACCCTCAAGGCCACCGGCACCACCGCCGTCTTCGTCACGCACGACCACGACGAGGCGTTCACCGTCGCCGACCGCGTCGCCGTCATGGACGCCGGGCGGCTGCTCCAGGTGGACGCCCCCGGCGTGCTGCTGCGGGCGCCCGCGACCCCGCGCGTCGCGGAGTTCCTGGGGCTGTCCGCGGACGGCGTCGACGACACGGACACCTCGGAGACCACGGGTGCAAGGACCGCGGCCGTGACGACATCAACGGGGCATGACGTGGTCTGACGGCCGGAGCCGGCGGCTCCTCGCGGCGGCGTGCGGCGTGGCGTGCGTCGTGCTGCCGGCCGCGTGCGGCGCGGACGAGGGCAAGGCCGTCTTCGACGCCCGGGAGCCGCTCCCGTCGTGCGGGGACGTGACCACGCGGCCCGACCTGGACGTCGAGGAGCCGAGCGCCGCGCTCGCCGAGGCGTACGCGTGCCTCGACGCCGCGGCGGCGGGCGAGGGGGCGGAGCTGGTCGTGCGGTCCCTGACGGTCGAGGGCGACCCGATCGTCGAGTACTGGCGCACCGGACCCGGCATCGACGGGCTCGAGATCTACACCGACGGTACGCAGGACACGTTCGGCGATCAGGTCTGGTCCCACCAGACCTGCCCCGAGACCGAGACCGTGACCGAGCCGCTCGGCTGTCAGGAGCGGGCGGTCGTGGAGGGCTGAGCCCTACGCCTCGCCGGCGTCGTGCACGAGCAGGGCGACCTGCGTGCGGTTCTCCAGCCCGAGCTTGTCGAGCACGCTCGACACGTGCGCCTTCACGGTCGGGACGCTGAGGTACAGCCGGGCCGCGATGTCGGCGTTCGACGCGCCGCGGCCCAGCTCGACGGCGACGTCGCGCTCGCGTGCGGTGAGCGCGTCCAGGGCGGCGCGGGCGCGGTCCCGCGACCCGTCCGAGCCGGCGACGGCGGCCATGAGCCGCCGCGCGACGTCGGGCGCCAGCACCGGCTCCCCCGCGGCGGCCGCGTGGACGGCGGCGGCGATGCGCGCGGGCGGCATGTCCTTGAGCAGGTAGCCCGCGGCCCCGGCGCGCAGCGCCCCGCCCACCTCCTCGGCGGTGTCGAACGTGGTGAGCACGACGACGGCCGGCGGCGACGGGCGGGCGCGCACCCGCCGGGTGGCCGCGATGCCGTCCACGCCCGGCATGCGCAGGTCCATGAGGACGACGTCGGCCGGGTGCGCGTCCAGCACGCCGGAGACGTCCGCGCCGTCGGCCGCCTCCGCGACGACCCGCATCCCGTGCGCGCCGTCCAGCATGAGGCGCAGGCCGGCGCGCACCAGCGCGTCGTCGTCGACCAGCACGATCCGCACGGGAGCGGTCTCGGCCGCGGGCCCGTCCACGGGGAGCGGGCCTGGCCCGGGCGTCGTCGTCACGCGTCCCACGGTAGCCAGGCCTCCACCGCGAAGCCGCGCGACGCGACCGAGCCCGCGCCGGTGTCCGGGCCGGCGGCCAGCGTGCCGCCCAGCAGCGTGGCCCGCTCGCGCAGCCCGACCAGCCCCGTGCCCGTGCCCACCCCGTCCGGGGCGACGGCGCCGGGCGCCGCGCCGTCGTCGACCACCCGCACCCGGACCTCGCCCGGGGCGGTCGCGACGGTCACCCGCACGGCCGCGCCCGGCGCGTGCCGGCGCGCGTTGGTCAGCGACTCCTGCACGACCCGGAACACGGCGGTCGCGACCGTGGCCGGCGGGACGTCGGCGCCCGTGCGCTCGTACGTCACGTCGGCCCCGGCGGCGCGGGAGTCGTCGACGAGCCGGCGCACGTCGTCGAGGCCGGGCACGGGGCCGAGGTCGTCCGGGCCGGCGCGGAGCAGGCGGATGACCTGTCGCAGGTCCTCGAGCGCGTCGCTCACGCCCGCGCGGACCCGCCCCGCGGCGGCGGCGAGCGCGGCCGGGTCGGCGTCGGGGCGGTACTCCATCGCGCCCGCGGTGGCGGCCAGGAGCGAGAGGCGGTGCGCGAGGGTGTCGTGCATCTCGCGGGCGATCCGGGTGCGCTCGGCCGTGCGCGCCTCCGCGACCCGCCGCTCCTGCTCGGCCTCGGCGCGGCGCGCGCGGTCGCGCAGGGACCACAGCACGAGGGACCGCTCGCGGCCGTACGCGCCCCAGCCGAAGAGCGCGGCGTGGACCGCGACGTCGCACAGGAGCCACCAGCCCAGCGGAAGGCCCACCGGACGCCACAGCGCCTGGACCGCGTGCCCCAGGATCCCCGCCCCCGCGACCCACGCGGCCGTGCGGACCGGGTACCAGCGAGCCACCTGCAGCGTGCCCACGGTCGCCGCGGGCGTCGCCGCCCCCGACACGGCGGCCAGGGCCGCGAGCGCGAGCGCGGCGGGCACGCTGCGGCGCGTCATCAGGAACGGGACGAGGGCGAGGGCCACCAGCGCGACGGCGACGTCGGCGGCGCCGGGCACCTGCGGCGTCGTGCCGACGAGAGAGGCGTCCGGTGCGGCGGTCACGACAGCCGCCGTCGCGGCGGCGGTGAGGACGGCGACGAGCCCCCAGGCGGTCGCGAGGACCCCGCGCGGCACGGGCGGGGGGCCCTGGGCGGGCGGCGGGCCCGGGACGCCGGCCGGCCGGGGGCCGACGGCGGCGGGTTGCGGGGTGGTGCCGGTGGACGTCATGACCGGGACGCTACGGCGGGCCGTCGCGCCGCGACACCGACGAAAGTCGGGGGCGCGCCCGACCGGCGACCGGGCGACGACCGACCGCGGCAGGGCGCGCGGGAGGTCCGCCGCGCGGGAACGTCGTCGTGCCGGCAGGGTGCCGGCGCCGAGGAGGGGACGACATGGACACCACGACGAACAGGACGGGCGGGACGCAGGGCCGCACGCCGGGCGGACCGGAGGGGCCCTCGTGGCGCGACCGGGCGTGGTGGAACCGTCCGCGGACGGTCGTGGTGGGTGCGGTGCTCACGGGGGCGGTGGTCTTCCTGGCCGGCACGCTGGCCGGCGTGGACCCGCAGGTCCGGGCCGGGTCGGGCACCCTCGAGGTCACGATCTCCCTGGTGATCGCCACGAGCCTCACGGCGGCACTGGGCGGCTGGGGCGTCCGCGCCCTCCTGCTGCGCCGCCCGGGCGGCGGCCGCACGACGTGGCTGGTGCTGAGCGGCGCCGTCCTGCTGGTGTCCCTGCTGGGCCCGCTGGGTGCCGCGAACGCCGGCGCGACGGTGCTGCTCCTGCTGGAGCACCTCGCCGTCGGCGGCGTGATCATGCTGGGCCTCAGCGGGGCCGAGCCCCGGGGCGCCAGAGCGGCGTGACGACGTCCCGGGCCGCGAGCATGAGCGCGAGCAGGGGGCCGCGCTGCCGCTCGAACGCGGCCCGGTCCACCAGCCCGCGGTCGAGGCGGCGGTGCAGCATCGCCAGCTCGGTCGCGGCCTGCTGGTAGTCCCGCATCGCGCGGGCCGGGCCGGGGCCGCCCGCGGCACGCACCTGGGCTCGGGCCCGGCGGCGACGCTTCAGCGACGTGAGCATCACGACGTCCGGCAGGGCGACGACGCCCAGCGGGCCGTACTGCGGCAGGTGCTGCCCGATGAGCGCCACGATGCGCGCGCGGTCGTGGCGCACGACGACGAGCAGCCCGACGACGACCCCCAGGCCCAGCAGGTACACCGCGACGACGGCCTCGACGCCGAGCGACGCGGCGCCGTTCCACAGCGCGTGGTACGTCATCGCGCCGAGCAGGCCGACGAGCACGGGCCACACCCGGGCCCAGCCGCGCGGGGCGAGCGCGGCCGTCGCGATCCCCAGGCCGGTGAGGGACGTGCACAGCGGATGGATCAGCGGCGACAGGAGGCCGCGGGCCACGAACGTCGCGGCCAGACCCTCCGGGCCGGCCACCGTGTAGTAGTGGATGTTCTCGATCGTGGCGAAGCCGAGGCCCACCATCGAGCCGTAGATGATGCCGTCGGTCGGGCCGTTGAGCTCGTGCCGGCGGAACCAGAGCATGCCGACGAGGACCAGCGCCTTGAGGGTCTCCTCGACGACGGGCGCGGTGAGCACCGCCGTCGCGACGAAGCCCTCCTCCTGGCCGAGCAGCGGCGTCCACAGCAGGGTGAGCCCGGCGGTGTTGATCCCCATCGCGACCAGCACGGACACGCCCGCGCCCCACAGGAACGCGAGCACCAGGGCGTCCGGCGGCTCCGGCTCGAGGCGGTCGAGGGCGAGCACGCCCGCCAGCAGCAGCGGGAGGGGCAGGACGGCGAGGAACAGTCCCTCGAGGAACGTCGGGCCCTCCGCGGACGTCACCACCAGCGCGGCGAGCAGGCACGCGGACGACACCGCGATCGCGACGATGACGCCCACCGACGGGCGACGCGTGGGGCGCCCGTCGAGGATCGCGCGAGGGTCCAGGGCCGGCATGGGCCCTGATCCTAGGTGCGACGGGGCTCCGCCACCGCGATGATCTCCCCAGCGGACCAGGTCGACCCCGCCGTCCGCCCGTCCCGGAGGAGCCCTCATGGCCACGGTCGTGTCCACCCTGTTCATCTCGCTCGACGGCGTCGCGGAGATCGACCCCGCCTGGCACTTCCCCTACTTCGACGACCACATGGCCCGCGCCGTCGACGAGGACTACCGCGACACCGACGTCCTGCTGATCGGCCGCGTCACCTACGACAGCTTCGCCGGCGCGTGGCCCGGTCGGGAGGAGGCGGGCGAGGAGGACGCGGCGTTCGCCCGGCGGCTGGGGGACATGCGCAAGGTGGTCGTGACCCGCTCGACGCACGACCTCGGCTGGCGCCACGTCGAGCGCCTCGACGGCGACCTGCCGGCCGCCGTCGAG
>NZ_JBHXAW010000111.1:0-12799 GCF_042726645.1 Isoptericola sp. NPDC060257 | reverse complement strand
GATGAGTCCGAGCAGGATGTGCTCGGTGCCGATGTAGTTGTGGTTGAGCATCCTTGCCTCTTCCTGAGCAAGGACGACCACCCGACGGGCTCGGTCGGTGAATCTCTCGAACATGTGCTGCTCCCTCACGAGCGGCGTTACCTGCACCCCGTCGGATTGACGGCTACAGCCTGACCGCTACGACTCTATGCGCTCCCAACTCGCCGACACCCCTCGGTAAGCCCATGTTCGCCAGGGGCGTGACGGCGTGCCGGATTGCCAGCCGCGGGCGAGGCGGTCCAGGCTCGGGGAAAGGCGGTCGCCGACGCGGAGGTCGCCGCAGAGGTTCCACCCAGGGGGTACCGATGGACGAGATCGAGCAGCAGCCGGGAGCCGCGGGCGGGGCGGGCCACGACGCGGGCCGGCGGGCCTGGAACGGTGACGACGCGCGGCTGGCGCAGTTCTCCGGCGTCCTCGGCGAGGTGCACGACCCGCTGACCTGGGGCCTCGACCTGGAGGACCAGTCGCTCACCGGGCCCGCCGACTCCGACGACCCGACGTCCGAGCGGTTCGTGCGCGCCTACCGGTCGTTCACGGGTGAGGCGCTGGATGTCGAGACCCTGCGCACCCGGGTCGCGGACGACGACGTCGAGGACGTCGTCCGCGCCGCGTGCAGCGGCGCCCTCGCCGCACCCCTGCACGCCGACATCGCCGCGCCCGTCGAGTCCCCGCCGTCGGACGGCGGGGACGAGGCCGCGGTGGACGACGGGTCGGACTTCGCGGACTCGTTCCAGGACTACCGCAGCGCCATGCGGGCCCTGGTCGCCGAGGTCGACGAGGCCCCGCTGACGACGGGGACGTTCGTCGTGGACGGCGACGACGCGGGCTGCGTGCGCGTCACCGCCCGCGAGACCACCGCCGTGTACGTGGCGGCGGCCGACCGCGCCCTCGTGGTCACGGGCCCCGCCGACCTCGTCGACCGGGTGGAGGTCGTGACCCGGCCCGTCGACGCCCTCCTCTCGGACCGGCGTCGTGCTGACGGCGGTGCGTGATCGACGTCCCGTGACCTCGCCCTGACGGGCGACGACGCCCGACCTATGCTGCAAGCCAGGGCCGTCCCCCCGGTCGTGGCGGGGGCGGCGGACGCACGACGAGAGAGTCGGGGTGGCCGATGCGCGGCATCGTGGTCGGGGTCAACGGTTCGGTCGAGTCGGACGAGGCGCTGGACTGGGCGCTGCGGGAGGCCGCCGCGGCCGCCGTGCCGCTCACGCTGGTCGTGGTCGACGCGGGCGCCGGGAAGGGCGCCGACGCCGCCGCGCACGAGGCGGCGCTGGCCCCGGTGCGCGAGGAGGCGCAGGTGCTGCTCGACGCGGCCCGCGCCCGCACGGGGGTCGACGTCGACGGGACGGTCGCGGCGCTCCCCGGCCCCGCGGCCGACCGGCTGCTCGAGCTCGGCGCCGACGCCGACATGCTGGTCCTCGGCCGCCGCCGGCGGGGCCGGCTCGGCCGGGCGGTGCTGGGCTCGGTGTCGACGACGGTCGTGGAGCACGCCGTCGTCCCCGTCACGGTGGTGCGCCACGGCAACCCCGACGGCGCCCCGGAGGACGACGTGCCCGCCGAGGCGGCGCCGCGCATCGTCGTCGGCGTCGACACCTCGGCCCCGAGCGTCGCCGCGCTGCGGCACGCGTGCGAGGTCGCGGGCCGCACGGGGGCGTCGATCGACGCCGTCTTCGCGTGGCAGATCACGACGCTGGCCCCGCTGCCGGGGTCGTGGGGCTGGGCTCCGCCCGTCGACGACTACGAGAAGTTCGCGGCCGACTCGCTCGCCGAGGCGGTGCGGGCGGCCGGCGTGACGCTGCCGCCCGAGCGGCTGACCCGACGGGTGGTGCACGGCCAGGCCGCCAAGCAGCTCGTGCTCGCGGCGCAGGGCGCCGAGCGGCTCGTCGTCGGGGCGCGCGGCCTCGGCGGCTTCGACCGGCTGCTGCTCGGCTCGGTCAGCCGGCAGGTGCTCGACTTCGCGCCCTGCCCCGTCACCGTCGTCCGCGGCTGACCGCCGTACCCTCCCTCGTCAGGCGAGCGCCCGCCCGAGGTCGGCGACCAGGTCCTCGACGTCCTCGATCCCGACGGACAGGCGCACGAGGTCGTCGGGCACCTCGAGCGACGTGCCCGCGACCGAGCCGTGCGTCATGCGCCCCGGGTGCTCGACCAGGGACTCCACCCCGCCCAGCGACTCCGCGAGCGTGAACACCTGCGTGCGCGCGCACACGTCGAGAGCCTTCGCCTCGCTGCCCGCCCGGAACGACACCATGCCGCCGAACCCGGTCATCTGGCGGGCGGCGACGTCGTGCCCCGGGTGCGACGCGAGGCCCGGGTAGAGCACCTCGGTCACGGCCGGGTGGTCGACGAGGAAGGCCGCGACCGCGGCCGCGTTGGCCTGGTGGCGGTCCATCCGGACCGCGAGCGTCTTGAGCCCGCGCAGGGTGAGCCACGCGTCGAACGGTCCCGCGACGGCCCCCGACGAGTTCTGGTGGAAGCCGACGGCGCCCGCCACGTCCGTGCCTCCCGCGGGCGACTCGAGCCCGCCCGGCAGCACCGCGCCCGCCGCGACGACGAGCGCTCCCCCGACGACGTCGCTGTGCCCGCCGATGTACTTGGTCGTCGAGTGCACGACGACGTCCGCGCCGAGCGCGAGCGGCTGCTGCAGGTACGGGGTGGCGAAGGTGTTGTCGACGACGAGCAGCGCGCCGGCGTCCCGCGCGACGCCGGCGAGCGCCGCGACGTCGCTGATGCCCAGCAGGGGGTTGGTCGGCGTCTCGACCCACAGCACCCTGGTCTCGGGCCGGACCGCGGCCCGGACCGCCCCGACGTCGGACAGGTCGAGCGGGGTGTGCGCGATCCCCCACGGCCCGAAGACCCGTGCGACGAGCCGGTACGTGCCGCCGTACGCGTCGTCGGGCACGATCACGTGGTCGCCGGGGCGCAGCACCGCGCGCAGCAGCGTGTCCTCCGCCGCCAGGCCGGAGGCGAACGCGAAGCCCCGCGCCGGGTCCGGGCCCCCGGACTCCGCCGCCGCGAGCGCCTCCTCCAGCGCGGTGCGCGTCGGGTTGGCGGAGCGGGAGTACTCGTACCCGCCGCGCAGGCCGCCCACGCCGTCCTGCTTGTACGTGGAGACCTGGTGGATCGGCGGCACGACGGCGCCGGTCGTCGGGTCCGGGTCCTGGCCCGCGTGGATGGCGCGGGTCGAGAAGCCGGTACGGGTCCAGTCCGGGTGCTCGGTGCTCACCTCGCCAGGGTACGCACGAGCGCCGTCACCGGCTCGCGACGAACCCGAGGAGGTCGTGCCGGGTGAGGACGCCGACGGGGTCGCCGTCCTCGACGACGAGCAGCGCGTCGGCGGCGGTGAGCGCAGCGCGCACCGCCTCCACGCCCTCGCCGGCGCCGATGAGCGGCAGGCGGGCCTCCATGTGCGCGTCGACGCGGTCGGCGAGGGTGGCCCGGCCGGAGAACACGGCGTCGAGCAGCGCGCGCTCGGTGACCGACCCCGCGACCTCGCCGATCTTCACGGGCGGCTCCGCCCCGACGACGGGCATCTGCGAGACGCCGTACTCGCGCAGGATCTCGATGGCGTCGCGCACCGTCTCGCTCGGGTGGGTGTGCACCAGGTCGGGCAGCCGCCCGTCCTTGGCGCGCAGGACGTCGCCCGCGGTGACGCCCTCCTCGTCGGGCAGGAACCCGTACGACCGCATCCACGCGTCGGAGAAGATCTTCGACAGGTAGCCGCGCCCGCCGTCGGGCAGCAGGACGACGACCACGGCCTCCGCCGCGGCCGCCGCGTCCTCCTCCTCGAGGCGGCGCGCGAGCCGCAGCGCCGCCTCCACCGCCATCCCGCACGACCCGCCCACGAGCAGGCCCTCCTCGCGCGCGAGCCGGCGCGTCATGGCGAACGAGTCCGCGTCGGTGACGGCAATGACCTCGTCCGGCACGGTCGGGTCGTAGGCGCCCGGCCAGAAGTCCTCGCCGACGCCCTCCACGAGGTACGGCCGGCCGTCGCCGCCGGAGTAGACCGAGCCTGCCGGGTCGGCGCCGACGACCCGCACGGGGCCGCCGGCGGCCCGCTCCGCCGAGACCTCCTTGAGGTAGCGGCCGGTGCCGGTGATCGTGCCGCCCGTGCCGACGCCCGCGACGAAGTGGGTCACGCGGCCGTCGGTGTCCGTCCACACCTCGGGCCCGGTGGACTCGTAGTGCGACAGCGGGCCGTTCGGGTTGGCGTACTGGTTCGGCTTCCAGGCCCCGTCGATCTCCCGCACGAGCCGGTCGGAGACCGAGTAGTAGGAGTCGAGGTGGTCGGGCGGGACGGCGGTCGGCGTCACGACGACGCGCGCGCCGTACGCCCGTAGGACGTCGCGCTTGTCCTCGCTCACCTTGTCCGGGCAGACGAAGACGCAGTCGTAGCCCTTCCGCTGCGCCACGAGGGCGAGGCCCACGCCGGTGTTGCCCGACGTCGGCTCGACGATCGTGCCGCCGGGCCGCAGCTCTCCGGACGCCTCCGCCGCCTCGACCATCTTCAGCGCGATGCGGTCCTTGACCGACCCGCCGGGGTTCACGTACTCGACCTTGGCGAGGATCGTCGCGCTGAGGCCGTCCGTGACACGGGTGAGCCGCACGAGCGGGGTGTGCCCGACGAGCTCCGAGATGTGCTCCGCGTATCTCATGAGCCGATCATGCCCCTCTGCGGCGCTTTCACCACCGGTCCCGCGGGGTGCCGCGGAACGCCACGACGAGCACCCGCACCGCGAGCACCGTGCCGACGAAGCCCAGCGCGGCTCCGAGCACCGTGAACCACGGCAGCTGCGGCGCGAGCATCGGCCCGCCGTCGGCGACGAACAGCACCACCGCGCCGACGACGGCGCCCACGGCCACGAGGGTCATGATGACCTGCTGCACCAGGCCGGACAGGAACGCCCGGTCGGCGGGGTCGGAGAACGCGCGCACGGTGACCGTGAACCGCCCCTCCTCCAGGTCCCGGACGAGGCGGGTCACGCGGCGGGGCAGCCGCTCCAGCTCGGGCGCGAAGCCGAGGAGCTGCTGCGTGGCCTTCCGGCGCACGGCCTCGGGCGTGACGAGCCGGTGCAGCAGGGGTCGGCCGTGGTCGCGGGCGCCGGCCACGAGGTCGTAGCCGGGGCTGAGCAGATCGAGCGTGCCCTCCAGCGACGCGAACGTGCGGAACGCGGCCGCGACCTGCGGCGGCACCGCCATGCCGGCCGACGTCACGACCCGGACCAGGCCGGCGAACGCCGCGCCCGCCCCCGCTCCCGCGCGGAACCGGAGCACCAGCCGGCCCACCTCGCGCTCGAGGCGGCGGGCGTCGAGCCCGGGCGGCGCGTCGAGCAGCTCGAGCAGGGCGTCGGTGGCGGCGATCGCGTCGTCGCCGTCGATCGCCAGCAGCAGCGCCCCGAGGGCGATGCGCTCGGGCTCGCCGAGCCTCCCGACCGACCCCATGTCGAGCAGGCCGAGGCCGCCGTCGGCCAGCACGAGCACGTTGCCCGGGTGCAGGTCGGCGTGGAACGTGCCCGCCACGAGCAGCTGGTCGAGCGCGGCGCGCAGCAGCCGGTCGGCGAGCGCGGCGCGCGCCTCGTCGTCGAGCCCGGAGAGCACCTCCTGGGCCTGGCCGACCGGCGTGCCGTCCAGTCGCTCCAGCACCAGCAGCGTGTCGCTCGACGGCCCGTCGACCACCTGCGGCACCACGACCAGCGGGCCCGACGACGCGCCGTCGTGCGTCACGACGTCCAGCGCGGTCCGCAGGGCGCGCGTGTTCTCCGCCTCGACGGCGTAGTCGAGCTCCTCGCGCAGCGACGCGGCGAAGCCGTCGGCCAGCGCGACGACGCCGAGGCCGCGGCCCCACGCCGTGTCCCGCTCGAGACGGCGGGCGAGCCGGCCGAGGATCGCGAGGTCGACGGCGACCTGCTCGCGCGCGCCCGGGCGCTGCACCTTCACCACCACGTCGCGCCCGTCGCGCAGGCGGGCGGCGTGCACCTGCCCCACGGACGCGGAGGCGAGCGGCCGCGGGTCGAACGACGCGAAGACCTCCGCCACGGGGCGCCCGAGCGACCGCTCGACGACGGCCTCCACGTGGTCCCACGGCGCCGGCGGCACGTCGCTCTGCAGCGTCGCGAGGGTCTCGGTGACGGCGTCGGGCAGCAGGTCGCGCCGGGTGGAGAGCATCTGGCCGAACTTCACGAACGTGACGCCCGCGTCGGACAGGGTGTCGCGCAGCCCGACCGCGAGGCGGCGGACGTCCGAGCGCGGCGTCGTCGCGCCGTCGCGCCGGTTCCGGCCGAACGCGCCGCCGAGGCCGTGCCGGACGCCGATCGCCACGACCTGCGCGTACCGGCGCGTCTCGCGGCGCCCCTGCCGCAGCCGGCGGGCGGCGCGCCAGGGGGTGGGCAGCGTGCCCGTGGGCACCAGCAGCTCCAGCACGAGCAGCACGCACAGGCCCAGCACGAACGCCCAGCAGAAGACGAGGACGATCCCGACGAGGGCGACCCACGGGTCGACCTCGAGCGCGCCGTCGCCGCTCCACCAGCCCGTCGCGCGCAGCCCGCTGGTGAGCGCCGCCGACGCCGCCGAGATCGCCACCAGCGAGACGAGCCCTGCCCGGACCCAGCCGACCGGCGCGCCCATCACCCGCCGCGCCGTCCAGGCGAGCAGCGCCAGCATCGCCACCGTCGACACGAACGCGAAGATCGCGCCCACCACGCCGCCTACCGCGTCCATGACCGCCCCGTCGCCCGTGCCGTCGTCGCCCGCTCCATGCCGCTCACTCTCCCGGACGGCGCCGCAACCGTCGTGCCGACCCGCCCGCACCCCCCTGCCGCACAGGCAGGGAGGGGGCGGGTCAGGCGCGGGTGGCCCAGGTGGCGAGCGTGAGGGCGACGGCGTCCTCGGCGAGCGCGGCGGGCAGGTCCGGCCACCCGCGGCGGGCGACGGCGGCGCGCCACGCCGCCCCCACGCCGGTGCCGACGACCCCGCCCGCGGCCCCGGCGACGATCGCCGCCACGACCGACGGCGCCGGGGCGTGGTGGCGCAGCGCCAGCAGCAGCCCGCCGGTGGCGCCGCTCGCCGCCCGGACGTCGGGCCCGGGCGGGTCGAGGCGGCTCGGGGTCGTGGGCAGCTTGTCGCCCACGAGCTCGCCCGCGACCGCGAGCCCCGCGAGCAGGCGCGGCAGCGTGGCCGGTCGGCGGAGGCGGTGCGTGGGCGGCCGGTGCGCCGGCACCGGGCCGAGCAGCGGGCCGGCGACGCCGAGCGTCGCGCGCGACCCCGCGGCCACCCCCAGGGCCAGCGAGCGGACGACGAGCGGTGCGGTCATGCGCCCACCCTGGCACCGCCGAGCTTCTGCCGCCCGCCGCCGGCGACGCCGAACAGGCGGTCGGGCCCGGTCAGGCGGGCAGGGCGGCCGGCTCGGCGGCGGGGCCGACGGGGTCGGGGCGCCCCTTGTCGTTGCGCATCAGGAAGCTCGCCACGACGAGGACGGCCAGGGCCACGGCCCCCATGACGAGGTAGGACGAGGAGAACCCGATCGCGTCGTACGACAGGCCGAAGACCCAGGAGAAGATGAAGACGCCGACCTGCTTGGCCGTGTTGAAGCCGACCATGTAGGCGGTGGCGGAGATCCGGACGTCGAACATGCGGGTGATGTACTTCATCACCGAGACCAGCATCAGCGGCATCTCGATCGAGGCCAGCAGGCGCCACACGATGAGCATCTCGGTCGACGTGAAGAGGGCCGAGCCCACCACGCGGACCACGAGGACGAGGGCGAAGATCTGCAGGCCCCGCTTGGCGCCGATCTTGTTGATGATGAACGGCATCGCCACCATGACGGCGGCCTCGAGCAGGATCTGCACGAACACGACGCGGGAGAACAGCACCTGCGGGTCGCCCGAGCCGGTCACGTGGTGGCCGAAGTAGATCGCGTACTGCCCGTCGAAGACGTCGTAGAGCGCGGCCGTGCCGAACATCAGCACCATGAAGCCGACGAACGAGCGGTCGCGCAGCAGGTGCTTGAGCGTGTCCTTGCTGACCTTCGGCCGGTCCTTGGTCTCGGCGGCCACCTGGGCCTGCGCCGCGGAGTCCGGCTTCGGCGTGCGGGCCGCGAACAGCAGCGCACCGAGGACGATCGCGGAGAACGTGCCGACCCACCAGATGTTGTCGGGGTTCGCCGCCCAGATGAAGCCGCCCACGAGCGACGCGGTCGCGCCGGCCAGCGAGCCGAAGAGCCGCACGTGCCCGTACTCGAACCCGTTGGCCCGGGAGTTGCGCTCGTTGAACGCCTCCACCACGCCGACGCCGGAGTTGAGCACCAGCGACAGGAAGACGCCGCCGACGAGCGCGCCCAGCACCTGGTTGGCGTCCACGATCGCCGGGAAGACGAACGCGAAGAAGGGGCCCATGAGCGCGCCCATGACGACGACGAACGCGAACAGGTTCTTGCGGAACCCGAGCCGGTCCTGGATGTAGCCGTAGAACGGCTGCAGGCAGAGGGCCGTGAGCGCCATCATCGACTGGAGGAGGCCGATGTTGCCCGACGACATCCCCAGCTGCTCCTCGAGCCAGGGCGCGAGGAACGTCATCACGAGCTGCCAGATGGCGAAGTAGAAGAAGAACAGCCCGCCGAAGTTCCAGAACGCGAGCTTCTTCAGGGAGTCACGGGCGCGGGGCTTGGCGGTGGCGCCGTCGGGCGTCGCGGTGGTGGTGCTCATCAGAACGCTCCGTCGGCGGGGAGGACCTCGGTCGAGGTGGGGGTGGGGCGGGTGTCGGGCACCGGCGTGCCCCACACGGGGTTGCCGTCGGCGTCGAAGGGCAGCACCTGCGCGCGGGCGTGGCGGTTCGGGTCCCACAGCGGGTCGCCGGAGATCTCGGTGGAGGTGCGTGCGTGGTAGACGAGGACGGCGTCGCCGTCGGGCGTCTCGGTGAACGAGTTGTGGCCGGGCCCGTACTGGCCGGCGGACGGGTCGCTGACGAACACGGGCTCGGTGCTCTTGGTCCACGACGCCGGGTCGAGGAGGTCGGCGTCGGCGTCGGCGGTGAGCAGGCCCATCGCGTAGTCGATGCCCGTGGCGGCGCCGGAGTAGGTGAGGAACACGCGGCCGCAGCGCACGAGGACGGACGGACCCTCGTTGACCCAGAAGCCCTTGGTCTCCCAGTCGAACTCGGGACGGGTCAGCTCGACGGCCGGGGTCGCGAGCGTCCACGGGTTCGCCATGCGGGCGATGTACAGGTTGGAGTGGCCGCGCACCGTGAGGTCCTGCTGCGCCCAGACGAGGTACTGCTCGCCGCCGAGCACGAAGCTCGTGGCGTCCAGGGCGAACGACTCCCAGCCGGTGTCGACCTGGCCGCGTTCCACCCACTCCCCCTCGAACGGGTCGTCGGAGGTGTTCTCCAGCACGAAGACGCGGTGGTTGAACGTCTCGTTCTCGCTCGGCGCGTCCACGGTGCCGTGGTCCACGGGGGCGGCGGCGTAGTAGATGTACCAGGCGCCGTGCACGCGGTGGATCTCGGGCGCCCAGATCAGCTGCGACTGCGGGCCGGTGGCGTGCCGCTCCCAGACGGTCACCTCCTCGGCCTTCTGCAGGTCCTCGAGGCGGTCGGCGCGTCGGAGCACGATGCGGTCGTACCGGGGGTGCGAGCCCGTGAAGTAGTAGGTCCCCTCGTGCCGGAGCACGCACGGGTCGGCGCGCTGCAGCACGATCGGGTTGACCGTGACCTGGTCCGTCATTGGTGTCTCATCCTCCGGTGTCCTGCACTGGTCCGGCAGAGCGCATCGAGCGCTGCTCCACCAAGAATGTAAACGATGTAAACCAGTGACCGGAGTGACGTCCGCGACGTCGGCGCCGACAGCGGCGCCATGACCTGGACGAAGGGGCACGCGGTGTGACGAGGCCCACGCGTCGCGCGGGCTCGAGGCGGCTCAGGGCGTGACGACGAGCCCCAGCGACTCGGCGAGGACCACGGCCTGGGCGTGGTCGATCACCGCACCGGTCAGGCGCGCCGCACGCGGGTCCAGGGCCGAGAGGTCCGTGCCCCGCAGGACGGCGTCGCGCAGGTCGACGTCGCCCAGCTCCGCGCCGGACAGGTCCACCCCGATCACGGTGGCACCGGACAGCCGCGCCCCGTCGAGGTCGGCCTCACGCATCCGCAGGCCCTCGAGGTGGACGCCGTCCATCGCCGCCCGCCGCAGCGTGACGAAGGACCAGTCGCCGCGCTCCGCCCGCAGCAGGTCGAAGCGGCAGTCGTCGAAGCGCGAGCCCACGAGCTTGCATCCCTCGAACGACGCGTCGAACAGGTTGGTGCGGCTGAACGTGCACCCCGTGAACGCGGTCTCGCGCCACACCGAGGCGTTGAACCGCGCCCCGCGGAACGTGCACTCCACGAAGGTGGCGCCGGTGGCCGTCACCTCGGTGAGGTCGACCTCCACGAGCTCCACCCGCTCGAAGGTGCGGCCGGACAGGTCCCGGCCGTACCAGTCCTCGCCCCGTACCGTGCTGCCCGGCTCGATCGCGTCCGGTGCGGGCCCCCGCTCGACGTCGCTCATCCCCGCACGCTAGCCCGCCCGGGCGACACCGACCCCACCCGGCACGAGCCGGCCAGGCCCCCGAGGTAGTACCGGAGCCGGCCCCGCTACTACCTCGGCAGGCCCCGTACTACCTTGCGGTGGACGGGTGGTCCCTCGGCGGCGCGGGTGACACTGGACCCGTGCCCGACACGACGACGCCCCGAGGCCTGGTCCTGACGCCCGGCGCGGGCGCGAGCCGCGACCACCACACGCTCGTGGCCGTGGAGCAGCGGCTGGCCGCGCTCGACCCGCCCCTGCCCACCGAGCGCGTGGACTTCCCGTACCGGCTGGCCGGCAAGCGGATGCCGGACCGGCCTCCCGTCGCCGTCGCGCACCTGCGCGCCGAGGCGGAGCGGTTCGCCGGGTCGCTCGGCGTCGGGACGGACGCGCTCCTGCTGGGCGGCCGGTCGTACGGGGGGCGGATGTGCTCGATGGCGGTGGCCGAGGGCCTGCCCGCCGCCGGGCTGGTGCTGCTCAGCTATCCGCTGCACCCACCGGGCAGGCCCGAGAAGCTCCGCGTCGACCACTTCCCCGACCTCGCGGTGCCGGTGCTGTTCGTCTCCGGCGACCGCGACCCGTTCGGGAGCCCCGACGAGCTGGCCGCGCACGCCGCGGCCGTCCCCGGTCCCGTCACGACCGTCATCCTGCCCGGCGCGCACGACGTCCGGGGCAAGGACGACGACGTCGCGGCCGCCGTCGCGGACTGGGCGCGCACGCTCTGACCGTCCCCTCCCGCTCGCATGTCCACCGATGCGCGCTTTTGTCCGCTCGCGCTCGGCACCACCGTCGGCCTGCCAGCATCTGACCCGTCACGACCGTCGACCGACGGCACATGTGTGCAAGGAGGCCCTCATGTCCACGAGAAAGCTCCGACGCTCCGGCGTCGCGTTCCTCGCCGTCGGCGCCGTCGCCGCGCTCGGCGCCTGCAGCGGCGGCGACGCCTCGGGCGACGGCGGTGAGGACGTCACCCTCACCTTCGCGTGGTGGGGCGACGCGTCGCGCGCCGAGCGGTACGAGAAGGCGATCGACCTCTACGAGGAGAAGAACCCGCACGTCACCATCCAGTCGTCGTACGCGTCGTTCGCCGACTACTGGACCTCCCGGAACACGGAAGCGGCGAGCGGCAGCCTCCCGGACGTGTTCCAGATGGACGTCTCCTACCTGTCGCAGTACGGCGGCACCGGCCAGGTCGCCCCGCTCGACGCGTTCGTCGAGGACGGCACGATCGACATCTCGACGTTCCCGGAGAACGTCATGCCGGCCGCGAAGGTGGACGGCAAGCTGGTCGGCATCCCGACCAGCACGGGCGGCATCGCGAACTTCTTCAACACCGGCCTCTTCGAGGAGCTGGGTGTCGACGTGCCCGACGGCGACCTCACCTGGGACGAGTACGACGCCGTCCTGTCGCAGGTCGGCAAGGCCGGCGCCGACCACGACCCGCAGGTGAGCGGGTCCACGCAGTACACCCAGATCTGGACCGTGTTCGAGATCTGGCTCGCCCAGCAGGGCACGTCGCTCTACACCCCGGACGGTGCGCTCGGCTTCACGGAGGCCGACCTCACCGCGTGGTGGGAGCGGGCGACGCCGCTGTTCGAGGACGACGGCTTCATCGACCCCAAGCGGCAGGAGCAGCTCAACGGCGCGGACGTGCTGGGCTCCGGCGTCACGGCGAGCGAGCTGAGCTTCTACAACTTCCTCGTCCGCTTCTCCGAGGGCAGCGCGGGCGGCGAGTTCGCGATGACGCTGCCCCCGGCCGACGACGCGAGCAACCGCGGCCTGTACCTGAAGCCGTCGCTGGAGCTGTCGATGTCCGCGAACGCCGAGAACCCCGAGGAGGCGGCGAAGTTCATCGACTTCATCGCCAACGACCCGGAGGTGAGCAAGGAGTTCGGGCTGTCCCGCGGCGCCCCGATCTCGCAGCCCGCGATCGACGCGCTCGAGCCGGAGGGCCTGGACGAGCAGATTCTCGAGTACTGGGAGCAGCTCTCCGAGGTGGCGGGCGACACTCCCCCGCCGCCGCCCGAGGGCGCCGGCGCCGTGGAGGTCGAGTTCACCCGCATCGCGCAGGACATCGGGTTCGGCAGCACGAGCCTGGACGACGGCGTCAAGGAGTTCTTCTCCGTCGCCCCGGGGATGCTGGGCTGACGACCTGGCCACGCATCGAGCGTGCTGACTTGATCCTCAAGTCGGCGGTTTGAGGATCAATTC
>NZ_JBHXAW010000110.1:0-12800 GCF_042726645.1 Isoptericola sp. NPDC060257 | reverse complement strand
GATGCCGATGTCCTAGGCCATCGTGATCTGCACATGGTCGACGTAACTGCGGTTCCAGATCGGCTCGAACATCTGGTTGGCGAAGCGGAGCGCCAGAATGTTCTGGACCGTCTCCTTGCCGAGGTAGTGGTCGATGCGGAAGACCGACTCCGGGTCGAAGACCTGGGAGACGACGGCGTCGAGCTCGCGCGCGCTCTCGAGGTCGTGGCCGAACGGCTTCTCGATGACGACGCGGCGCCACGCGTCCGGGGACGACTTGGAGAGCCCCGACTCGGACAGCTGCCGGCAGACGATCGGGAACGCGCTGGGCGGCACCGACAGGTAGAACGCGTGGTTGCCGCCGGTGCCGCGCTCGGCGTCGAGCTGCTCGACGGTCTGGCGCAGGCGCTCGAACGCCTCGTCGTCGTCGAACGACCCCTGCACGAAGCGGATACCCTCGGCGAGCTGGCGCCAGGTGGCCTCGCGGAACGGCGTGCGGGCGTGCTCCTTGACCGCGTCGTGCACGACCTGGGCGAAGTCCTCGTCCTCCCAGTCGCGGCGGGCGAAGCCCGTCAGCGCGAAGCCGGGCGGCAGCAGGCCGCGGTTCGCCAGGTCGTAGACGGCGGGCATGAGCTTCTTGCGGGACAGGTCGCCGGTGACCCCGAAGATCACCAGGCCGCTGGGGCCGGCGATGCGGGGGAGCCGCAGGTCGAGGGGGTCGCGCAGGGGGTTGTGCTCGGCGGTGATCTTGGCCGGTCTCACGAGGTGGGCACCGTTCTTCGTCGTGCGGGCGGGAGGTGGTGCGGACCCGGGGGCGCCGTGGCGCCCCCGGGGGAGTGCTCAGGCGCCCTGGGCCTTCAGCCCGGCGGACGCGGTGTCCAGGAGCTCGGTCCAGGAGTCCTCGAACTTGCGGACGCCGTCCGTCTCGAGGTGGTCGGTGACCTCGACGAGGGAGACGCCCAGCGACTCGATGGTCTCGATCGTGCGACGCGCCGCGCCCGCGGTGCCGCGGACGGTGTCGCCCGTGACGACGCCGTGGTCGGCGAACGCCTGCAGGGTCGGCTCGGGCATCGTGTTCACGACGCCGTCCGTGACCAGCTCGGAGACGTACAGGGTGTCCGAGTACTCCGGGTTCTTCACGCCGGTGGACGCCCACAGCGGCCGCTGGGGGTGCGCGCCGGAGGCCGCGAGCGAGCGCCACTGGTCCGTGCCGACGAACTGCTCGTAGGCCTCGAACGCGAGGCGGGCGTTGGCGACGGCGGCCTGCCCGCGCAGGTCGAGCGCCTCGGGCGTCCCGATCTTCTCCAGGGCGGCGTCCACCGAGGAGTCGACCCGGGAGACGAAGAACGAGGCCACCGACCCGATCGGGCCGAGGTCGATGCCGTCGGCGCGGGCCTGCTCGAGGCCGATCGCGAACGCCTCCATCACGGAGCGGTAGCGCTCGATCGAGAAGATCAGGGTGACGTTGACGCTGATGCCCTGCGCGAGGGTCCGGGAGATCGCGTCCAGGCCGGGGACGGTCGCCGGGATCTTGATGAAGACGTTCGGGCGGTCGACGGTGCGCCACAGCCGCTCCGCCACGACCACCGTCTTGTCGGCGTCGTACGCCAGGCGGGGGTCGACCTCGATCGACACGCGGCCGTCCACGCCGTCGGTGGCGTCGTAGACCGGGCGCAGCAGGTCCGCGGCGGCGCGCACGTCGTCGGTCGTGATGGTCTCGACCGCGGCGTCCACGTCCGAGCCGGCGAGCTCGGTCAGCTGGGCGTCGTAGGCGTCGCCGCTGGACAGCGCCTTGGCGAAGATCGTCGGGTTCGTCGTCACGCCGACGACGCCCCGCTCGGCCACGAGGGCCGCCAGGTTGCCGCTGCGCAGGCGCTCCCGCGACAGGTCGTCGAGCCAGATGGACACCCCGGCGCCGGTCAGGTCGGTGATCGGTGCGGGGACGGTGCTCTGCGTCATCGGACGTCCTTCCAGGTCGGAAGCCCCTGCGCGGGAAGTCTCGACAGGGGCCGGGTGGGGCGCCGCGGGGCGACGCCCCACCCTGGGAATCTACGAGCGCTCAGGCGGCGTCGCCAGCGCCGCGCACGGCGGCGAGCGACTCGCGCGCGGCGGCCGCGACGGCCTCCGCCGTGATGCCGAACTCCCGGTACAGCGTCTGGTAGTCGGCCGACGCGCCGTAGTGCTCGAGCGAGACGCTGCGGCCGGCGTCGCCGACCACCTCGCGCCAGCCCTGCGCGACGCCCGCCTCGACGGACACGCGGGCCTTCACCGCGGGCGGCAGCACGGACTCGCGGTACGCGGCGTCCTGCTTGTCGAACCACTCACGGCTCGGCATCGACACGACGCGGGCGGCGATGCCCTCGGCGGCGAGCTGCTCGCGGGCCTGCACGGCGAGCTGCACCTCGGAGCCGGTGCCGACGAGGACGACGTCCGGCGTGCCGGTCTCGTCGTTCGTGGCGTCGACCAGCGTGTAGCCGCCCTTGAGCGTGCCCTCGGCGCCGGCGAAGCCGTCGGTGCCGCGCGGGAACGTCGGGACGTTCTGGCGCGTGAGCACGATGCCGGCGGGGTTGGCCGTGTTCTCGAGGATGCCGCGCCAGGCCCAGGCCGTCTCGTTCGCGTCGGCGGGGCGCACGACGTCGAGGCCGGGGATGGCCCGCAGCGCCGCGAGGTGCTCGACCGGCTGGTGCGTCGGGCCGTCCTCGCCGAGGCCGATCGAGTCGTGCGTCCACACGAACGTCGTCGGGATCTCCATGAGGGCCGCGAGGCGGACCGAGGCCCGCATGTAGTCGGCGAACTGGAGGAACGTGCCGCCGTACGGACGGGTGAGGCCGTGCAGCACGATGCCGTTGAGGATCGCCCCCATGCCGTGCTCGCGGATGCCGAAGTGCAGGGTCCGCCCGTAGGGGTTGCCCGGGAACTTCTTGGTCGCGTGCTCGACGGGGATGAACGACGGCTCGCCGTCCATCGTGGTGTTGTTCGAGCCGGCGAGGTCGGCGGAGCCGCCCCACAGCTCGGGCAGCACGTCCTTGAGGGCGGTGAGGACCTTGCCGGACGCGGCGCGCGTCGCGACGCCCTTCTCGGAGGCCTCGAAGACGGGCAGCTCGTCGGTCCAGCCGGCCGGCAGCTCGTGGGCCACGAGGCGGTCCAGCAGGGCGGCGCGCTCCGGGGCGGCCGTGCGCCACGCGTCGTACGACCGGTCCCACGCGGCGCGCTGGTCGGCCTGCCGCTCGGCGACGGCGCGGGTGTAGGAGAGGACCTCGTCGTCGACGGCGAAGGTCGCCTCGGGGTCGAGGCCGAGGGCGACCTTGAGGCCGGCGACCTCGTCGGCGCCCATCGCGGAGCCGTGGATGCCGCCCGTGTTCTGCTTGGTGGGCGACGGCCAGCCGATGATGGTGCGCAGCGCGATGAACGACGGGCGGTCGGTCTCCGCCTTCGCGGCCGCGATGGCCGCGGCGAGCGCGTCGACGTCCTCGGCGTAGCCCGTGCCGCCCTGCGTCCAGTCCACCCGCTGGGTGTGCCAGCCGTACGCGGCGTAGCGCGCGAGGGTGTCCTCGGTGAACGCGATGTCGGTGTCGTCCTCGATGGAGATCTTGTTGTCGTCCCAGATCACCACGAGGTTGCCGAGCTTCTGCGTGCCGGCGAGCGACGACGCCTCGGACGTCACGCCCTCCTGCAGGTCGCCGTCGGAGGCGATGACGTACACGTGGTGGTCGAACGGCGACTCGCCGGGCGCGGCGTCGGGGTCGAGCAGGCCCCGTTCGCGGCGGGCCGCGAACGCCATGCCGACCGCGGACGCGAGGCCCTGGCCGAGCGGGCCGGTCGTGATCTCGACGCCGGGGGTGTGGCGGTACTCGGGGTGGCCGGGGGTCTGCGAGCCCCAGGTGCGCAGCGCCTCGAGGTCGTCCAGCTCCATGCCGTAGCCGGAGAGGAACAGCTGCAGGTACAGCGTGAGCGAGGAGTGGCCCGCGGAGAGGACGAACCGGTCACGACCGACCCAGTGGGGGTCGGACGGGTCGTGCCGCATCGTCTTGCCGAACAGCAGGTACGCGGCGGGGGCGAGGGAGATCGCCGTGCCGGGGTGGCCGTTACCGACCTTCTCGACGGCGTCGGCCGCCAGCGCCTTGATGGTCTTCACCGCGCGGTCGTCGAGCGAGCTCCACTCGAGCGGGGCGACGACGGGGTCGAACGCGTTCACAGATGTGCCTCTTTCCTGCCCGGAGCGAGCCCCGGGTGATTGCTGCTGCTCTGCCGGTACGGGGCGCCGTCGCGTCGGACGCCGCACGGGGTCCTCGAGGCGACGGCGGGGGCACGGCGTCGAGGGGCCGACCGGGGTGGGCGGCCCGCTGTTCACCGTTGTGCAGCACCACCCTAGCGCCGAGCATTCCCGGCACGCCCGTCCCGGCACGGTTCGTCCCACCAGGTGAGCCGGGCGCCGCGCGCGCCGGAGGATGTCCGGGGAGATGACGTCCGCGCGGGCATTTCTCACAGCCGGGAGGCCGTCGCCCGGGCCGCCGCGACGCTGACCTCGGCGTACGATGAGGCGGCGACCGTCCCACGTCGCCCGAGCTCCCCGGACCCCCAGCCGAGAACGGACAAGCACGCGCGTGAGCACCACGAGCACCACGACGTCCCACCCCCAGGCGCCGACCCGCGCGGCCGCGCGCGCCGAGCGGGAGCGTGCCGATGCGGACCGGGCGGACCGCCGCGGAGCGGACGCGGAGCAGGGCGGGGGCGCGAACGGGGCGCCGGGCACCGGCTGGAGGGACCGCCTCGGGGCGTACGTCGCGCTGACGAAGCCGCGCATCATCGAGCTGCTGCTCGTCACGACGCTGCCTACGATGATCCTCGCGCAGGGCGGCCTGCCCTCGCTGTGGCTCGTGGTCAAGACGCTCGTGGGCGGCACGCTGGCCGCCGCGTCCGCGAACGTCTTCAACTGCTACCTGGATCGCGACATCGACCAGGTGATGAACCGCACCAAGCGGCGCCCGCTGGCCACGGGGGAGATCACGCCCCGGGCGGCCCTGGTGTTCGCCACGGTGCTCGGCGTCGTGTCGCTGCTGTGGTTCGCCCTGCTGGTCAACGTCCCGGCGGCGTGGCTGACCTTCGCGGCCATCGCGATCTACGTGGTCGGCTACACGATGATCCTCAAGCGCCGCACGCCGCAGAACATCGTGTGGGGCGGGATCGCCGGCTGCATGCCCGTGTTCATCGGCTGGGCCGCGGTGACCGAGTCGCTGAGCTGGGCCGCCGTGGCGCTCTTCGGCGTGATCTTCTTCTGGACCCCGCCGCACTACTGGCCGCTGTCGGTGAAGTTCAAGAAGGACTACGCGAACGCCGGCGTCCCGATGCTGCCGGTCGTGGCCACGGACCGCCGCGTGGCGGTCGAGATGGTCGCGCACACCGCCGCGATGATCGCCTGCTCCCTCGCGCTGGTCCCGCTCGCCGGGATGTCGTGGTTCTACACGGCCGTCGCGGTCGCCTCGGGCGGCTGGTTCCTCTGGCTCGTGATCGCGATGCTGCGCCGCGCGGGGCACCCCGAGCGGGGCAAGCTCGGCGCGATGAAGGTCTTCCACGGCTCGATCACGTACCTCACGGTGCTGTTCATCGCCGTCGCGGTCGACGTCTTCCTGCCCTTCTGACCCTTCCGGGGGCCCGGGCAGCCGTGGCCGTCGCCGCCTCGGGGCATGATGTCCGGGTGCCCGACCTCTCGTCCGCCCCGTCCCTCCCGCCCGCGCTGGCGGCCGCGCTGCAGGACTACCTGGCGCACCTCGGCGTCGAGCGCGGGCTGTCGGCCAACACCGTCGCGGCCTACCGCCGGGACCTGGGCCGCTACGCGCGCCACCTGCGCACGACGGGGCGGTCCGGTCTCGACGACGTCGGCGAGCGGGACGTCGAGGAGTACGTCGTGGTGGTCCGGCAGGGATCGGACGGTGGCGCGCCGCTGTCGCCGTCGTCCACGGCCCGCGCGCTGGCCGCGGTGCGCGGCTGGCACCGGTTCGCGCACGCCGAGGGCACGACGAGCGCCGACCCCGCCTCCCAGGTGCACGCCCCGAGCGCGCTGCGCCGGCTGCCGCACGCGCTGTCGGTCGACGAGGTCGCCCGCCTGCTCGACGCGGCCGGCGCCGGGGACGGCCCGGTGCCGCTGCGCGACCGCGCCCTGCTCGAGCTGCTGTACTCCACCGGCGGACGCATCAGCGAGGTGGTCGGCCTCGACGTCGACGACGTCGACGGGCTGCTCGACGGCGGCGGGCACGACGGCGGGCAGGACGGCGTGCCGCGCGCAGGGTCCGTCCGGCTGCGCGGCAAGGGGGACAAGGAGCGCGTGGTGCCCGTCGGCTCGTACGCGCGGACCGCGCTGGAGGCGTACCTGGTGCGTGCCAGGGCACCCCTCGCGTCGGCCGGCCGCGGCACGCCCGCGCTGTTCCTCAACACCCGCGGCGCGCGCCTGTCGCGGCAGAGCGCCTGGTCCGTGCTGCAGGCCGCGGCGGAGCGCGCCGGCCTGACGCAGCACGTGTCGCCGCACACGCTGCGGCACTCGTTCGCCACCCACCTGCTCGCCGGCGGCGCCGACGTCCGCGTGGTCCAGGAGCTGCTGGGGCACGCCTCGGTGACGACCACGCAGATCTACACGATGGTGACGCGCGACGCGCTGCGCGAGGTGTACGCCGCGGCGCACCCCCGCGCCCTCGGCTGAACGTCCGTCGTGACTCCGGCGTGCTCGATGCGGCTCGGTGCGGCGGGGCTCCCGGAAGGGCGGCGCGCCCGGCGTGCCGCCCGGACCCCGGGAGGCCCTGAGGTAGCGTGACGCAGGTGAGCGAGGGACTCGGGAGCGACACCATGACGCAGACGACCACGAGCGACGCCTCACCGGCCGCGGCCACCGCGACCAGCCCCGCGGGCAGTCCGGCCGGCGGGCTCGAGGAGCCGCGTACCGACGTCGTCGGGCGGCCGCTGCCCGACTTCCGCGACCCTGCGCCGCTGGCGTCCCACGGGCCCGCGCGCATCGTCGCGATGTGCAACCAGAAGGGCGGGGTCGGCAAGACCACCACGACGATCAACCTGGGCGCCGCGCTGGCCGAGTACGGCCGCCGCGTCCTGCTCGTGGACTTCGACCCGCAGGGCGCGGCCTCGGTGGGGGTGGGCGTCAGCCCGCACGACCTCGACCTCAGCGTCTACAACCTGCTCATGGAGCGCGACGTCAGCTTCACCGACGTGCTGCAGTCCACGAACATCGAGGGCATGGACGTGCTCCCCGCGAACATCGACCTGTCGGCCGCGGAGGTCCAGCTCGTCGGCGAGGTGGCCCGTGAGTCGGTCCTCGCCCGCGCGCTGCGACCGGCCCTCGACGACTACGACGTGATCCTCGTGGACTGCCAGCCGTCGCTCGGCCTGCTCACGGTCAACGCCCTCACCGCCGCGCACGGGGTGCTCATCCCGCTGGAGTGCGAGTTCTTCGCCCTGCGCGGCGTGGCGCTGCTCGTGGAGACGATCGAGAAGGTGCGCGACCGGCTCAACCCGGCCCTGGAGATCGACGGCATCCTCCCGACGATGTACGACTCGCGCACCCTGCACTCCCGCGAGGTCGTGGCGCGCGTGCACGAGGCGTTCGGGGACACGCTGCTGCACACGGTCATCGGGCGCACGGTGAAGTTCCCGGACGCGTCCGTGGCGGCCGAGCCGATCACCAACTACGCGCCGACCCACGCCGGCGCGGCCGCGTACCGGCAGCTCGCTCGGGAGCTCGTCGCCCGTGGTGACGCTGCCTGACGTCGCCCCGGAGCAGGGGGAGGCGGTCGACGCCGTCGACGGCTCCGCCGCCCGGCCGGGGTTCGAGGTCCACCTCGACAACTTCACCGGCCCGTTCGACCTGCTGCTGTCGCTGATCGCCAAGCACGAGCTCGACGTCACCGAGGTGGCGCTCGCGGCCGTGACGGACGAGTTCGTCGCGCACATCCGCGAGGCCGAGACCGCGTCCCGCGAGGCGACCGCCCGCGGCGAGGAGCACCCGTCGTGGGACCTCGGGACGGCGAGCGAGTTCCTCGTCGTCGCGGCCACCCTGCTGGACCTCAAGGCCGCGCGGCTGCTGCCGGGCGTCGTCGAGGAGGACGCCGAGGACCTGGAGCTCCTCGAGGCCCGCGACCTGCTGTTCGCCCGGCTGCTGCAGTACCGCGCGTACAAGGAGGTCTCCGGCCTCCTCGCCGAGCGGCTGGAGACCGAGGGGCGCCGCGTGCCGCGTTCTGTACCGCTCGAGCCGCACCTCACGGCGCTGCTGCCGGAGCTGGTGTGGACCCTCGACGGCGCGCGTCTCGCCGAGCTGGCGGCCAGGGCCCTGGAGCCCAAGCCCCCACCCGTCGTCGGGCTCGACCACCTGCACGCCTCCACCGTGAGCGTGCGGGAGCAGGCGGGCGTGGTGGCGCGCCGGCTGCGGCGCGAGCACGTCGCGACCTTCCGGGCGCTCGTCGCGGGGGAGGAGCGGCTCGTGGCCGTCGCGAGGTTCCTCGCCCTGCTGGAGCTGTTCCGCTCCGGCCGGGTGGCGTTCGAGCAGGCCACCGCGCTCGGCGAGCTGACCGTCCGGTGGACGGCGGACGACGACGGCGACCACGGCTCGGACGAGGAGGACGACGGCGAGCTCGCGGCGGGCTTCGAGGAGTTCGACGGGACGCCCGAGCAGGACGAGGGGACCGGGGGGCCCGCCGCGGGTGTCGCCGGCGTGACGGAGGTCGTGGCATGACGCAGCAGGCGGACGAGCAGGCGGAGGCCGTCGGGCCGGAATCGGCGGCCGCGCCCGAGCCGGTGGTCGACGTCGACGTCGACGACCTGCCGGGCGGGCTGGCGGCCGCGCTGGAGGCGGTGCTCATGGTCGCGGAGTCGCCCGTGGCGGTCGAGCGGCTCGCGGCCGGCGTCGCGCGGCCCGTGCCGGAGGTCGCGGAGGTGCTCGAGGAGCTGGCCGCGGAGTACCGCGGGGAGACGGGCGGGCGCCCGCGCGGCTTCGAGCTGCGCGAGGGCGCGGAGGGGTGGCGCGTCTACTCGGCGCGCGCCCAGGCCGACGTCGTCGGCGCCTTCGTGCTCGAGGGCCAGTCGTCCCGCCTCAGCCAGGCGGCCCTGGAGACGCTCGCCGTCATCGCGTACCGCCAGCCCGTCACCCGCGGGCAGGTCTCGGCGGTGCGCGGCGTGAGCGTCGACGGCGTGGTGCGGACCCTGCTGGCCCGCGGCCTGATCGCCGAGACGGGCCAGGACCCGATGACGGGCGCCGTGCTGTTCGGCACGACGGGTGAGTTCCTCGACCGGATGGGCTGGTCGTCGCTCGAGGAGCTGCCGCCCCTGGCGCCGCACCTGCCGGACGTCGCCGAGGCGATCGCCCTGGACCCGTCCTCGGCCCTCCGTCGCGGGCTGGCGGAGGACGGGCCCGACGCCTGAGGTCAGGCGACCGTCGCGTCGACCGTGACCTCGACGTTGCCCCGGGTGGCGTTCGAGTACGGGCACACCTGGTGCGCGGCGGCGACGAGCGCGTCGGCGGTCGCCTGGTCGACGCCGCCGAGCTCGGCGTGCAGCGCGACCGCCAGCCCGAAGCCGCCCTCGGGCGTCGGGTGCAGCGAGACCTCGGCCACGACGGCGGAGTCGCTCACGGTGGCCTTCTCCCGCCGCGCGACGAGCTTCAGCGCGGAGTGGAAGCAGGCGGCGTACCCCGCGGCGAAGAGCTGTTCGGGGTTCGTGGCGCCCCCCGCGCCGCCCATCTCCTTGGGGATCGCGAGGTCGACGTCGAGAAGTCCGTCGTCGGACCGCGACCGGCCGTCCCGTCCGTCTCCGGTGGCGGTCGCGACCGCCGTGTAGAGCGCGCTCATGCTGGTCCTCCTGGATCGGAAACCTAGTAGAGTTACTAGTTCGTCTACTAGACCACGTGACGCCCGTCGTCGCAAGCACCCCGGATCGCGCCGCGACCCCCGGGGCAGGTCTCGACGTGAGAGGTTGGTGCGATGGGAACCAGGACGGCTGCCACGCCCCCGGAGCGGTCGCCGGGGCGCGGGCGGGTGCGTGAGCGGATCCTCGAGGAGGGGAGCCGGTTGTTCTACGCCGACGGCGTCCGCGCCGTGAGCGCCGACAAGGTCATCGCCGCGGCGGGCGTGTCCAAGGTCACGTTCTACCGCCACTTCCCGACGAAGGACGACCTCGCCGTCGCCTACCTCCAGGCGATCGCGGACGAGGAGCGCGCGCTGCTCGAACGGCTCCGGCGGGACCACGCCGGCGACCCGGCGGCCGCCCTCGCCGCCCTCGCCGAGGCCCTGGGTGCCGTGGCCGGCAGCGCGCAGTTCCGCGGCTGCGCCTTCGTGAACGCCGGGGCCGAGTACGCGGACGCGGCGCACCCGGTGCGCCGGATCGTCGCCGATCATCGCGCCCGGTACGCGGGCTTCTTCGCCGGCGTCGCGCGGGACGCGGGCGCCGACGATCCGCAGGCGGTGGCGGCCGAGCTGATGATGCTGCGCGACGGGGCCATGGTGTGCGGCGACGTGGACGACGCCCGCGCGGTCGCACCCCGCCTCGCCTCGGCGTTCGCGGCGGTGCTCGCCGCCCACCGCGGGGCCGCGGCCGGCGCCTGAGGGCCGTGCCGGCGCACCGGCGCAGGGCGTGGTGCGGCGTCGTCGAGCAGGACCGGCCCGACCTGAGAGAATCGGGCACCATGAGCACCGAACGCCGCGGCGGGAGCCGCCGCACCAGCCGCCCCCAGGGTCCCGCCGCACGGCGCACGCAGCGCCCGCGCCAGGCCCCGCCCCGCCGTGCGGCGCCGCGCTCCGGCGAGCCGGACCGCGACGTGCACGTCGCGGACGGCGTCCGGTTGCAGAAGGTGCTCGCCCAGGCGGGCCTCGGCTCGCGCCGCAAGTGCGAGGAGCTCATCGCCGAGGGGCACGTCGAGGTCGACGGCGTCCTGGTCACCGAGCTCGGGGTGCGCGTCGACCCGGCGAAGGCCGTCGTGCACGTCGACGGCATGCGCGTGCAGCTCGACACCTCGAAGATCACCCTCGCGCTGAACAAGCCGCTCGGCGTGGTCTCCACGATGAGCGACCCCGAGGGCCGCCCCACGCTCGCCGACCTGGTCAGGGACCGGCCGGAGCGGCTGTTCCACGTCGGCCGGCTCGACGCCGACAGCGAGGGCCTGCTGCTCCTCACGAACGACGGCGAGCTCGCGAACCGGCTCGCGCACCCGCGGTACGAGATCCGCAAGACGTACCTCGTCACCGTGACGGGCGGCGAGTTCTACCCCCGCCACGCCAAGCAGCTCACCGACGGCGTCGAGCTCGAGGACGGCCTCGCCAGCGCCGACAAGGTGCGTGTGGTGGACTCCGTGCCCGGCGAGACCATGCTCGAAGTGGTGCTGCACGAGGGCCGCAACCGGATCGTGCGCCGCATGCTCGACGCCGTCGGGTTCCCGGTGACGCGCCTCGTCCGCACCCGTATCGGCCCGATCGTGCTGGGCGACCTGCGGGTCGGGCGCTCGCGGGTGCTCGGGCGCACCGAGCTCGGCACCCTGATGCGCGACGTCGACATGTGACTCGACGCACCCCCTCCAGGAGTCCCCGCAGTCCTCGTAGTCCCGTAGTCCCGTAGTCCCGCAGTCCCGCGCGGCCCCCGCGCGACAACAGAAGGTGAGCACACGTGGTCGTCATCGCCGTCGACGGTCCCTCCGGGTCCGGCAAGTCCAGCGTCTCCAAGGCGGTGGCGGCCCGGCTGGGGCTCGCCTACCTCGACACCGGCGCGATGTACCGGGCCGCGACGCTGTGGTGCGTCGACGGCGGCACCGACCTCGCCGACCAGGCGGCGGTGGCCGACGCCGTGCGCGCCATGCCGCTCGAGATGGGGGTGGACCCGGCCGCCCCGGCCGTCCGCCTGGACGGTCGCGACGTCGCCGCGGCGATCCGCACCACCGAGGTCTCCACGGCCGTCTCGCAGGTGGCCACCAACCTCGACGTGCGCGCCGAGCTCCGGCGCCGGCAGCGTGCCGTGATCGAGACCGAGAGCGCGCCGGGCGGTTTCTCGGGCGGCAAGGGCGTCGTCGCCGAGGGCCGCGACATCACGACCGTCGTCGCCCCCGACGCGGACGCCCGCGTGCTGCTCACCGCGAGCGAGGAGGCCCGACTGCGCCGCCGCTCGCTCGAGGTGCACGGCGCGGCCGACGAGTCGGCCGTCGAGGCGACGCGCGACCAGGTGCTGCGCCGCGACCGCGACGACTCCACCGTCAGCCAGTTCCAGGTCGCCGCCGACGGCGTCGTCACCGTCGACTCGTCCGACCTCGACTTCGACCAGACGGTCGACGCCGTCCTCGCGGTCGTCGCGCAGGTCACCGCCTGACCCGTCACCCGACGCCGGCGCGCGGCACCGCCCGGACCCGGTGACGCGGGTCTCGTTCGTGACAGGCCGCTCGGCCTGGGAGAATGGTGCGCATGACCACTCCCGCCGACGGCTCCGTGCCCGCTGCCGAGCCCACCGACGAGCCCACCGCCCCGCCTGCGCCCGGCGTCGCCGCGGCGCCCGCGGACCATGCGGAGACCGAGGGCCGTGACGCCGTGGCGGAGGTCCTCGAGACCGACGGCGACGACGAGGCGCGAGAGCGCGCGCTGCGCGCCGGCCTGGAGGACTTCGAGCTCGACGAGGCCGACCGCGCGCTGCTGGACGCCGAGTGGGACGAGGAGGGATTCGGCCCCGGCGAGGCGCCGCTGCCGGTGCTCGCCGTCGTCGGCCGCCCGAACGTCGGCAAGTCGACGCTCGTCAACCGCACCCCGGGCAGCGGTGCCACGCCCGTCGTCTGGCGGGCCGGGGCGATGACCTCC
>NZ_JBHXAW010000109.1:0-12809 GCF_042726645.1 Isoptericola sp. NPDC060257 | reverse complement strand
GCCTGCTGGCGCGCGATCACGGTGTCAACCGCCTGTTCGGCGTTCGGGGGAGTGCGTGGGAGGTCAGCGTCGGCGGGACCGCGTGACCGTGAACTTCGGGTTCTGCGCGACGTGCACGGTGGGCCCGGCGGCGCGGTTCAGCGCCTCCCGGTAGTGCAGCGCCGTGTTGAAGACGCACCACAGCTCGCCGCCCTGGCGCAGCGCCCGCCCCGCCGCCCGGAACATGCGGTGGGCGGCGTCGGTGCGCACGGCCGTGCGGTCGTGGAACGGCGGGTTGAGCAGGATCAGGTCGACGCTCGCGGGCTCCAGGTCCTCGCCCGCGTCCCCGCGCAGCGCGACGACGCGTCCGCCGACGCCGTTCGCCTCCGCCGTCGCCCGGGTCGACGCGACGGCCGCGGCCGAGCGGTCCGTGCCGACCACCCGCGCCCCGGGGTACCGGAGCGCGAGGACGGTGGCGAGCAGGCCGCTGCCGCTGCCCAGGTCGACGGCGTCGTGCACGCGGTCGGCCCCCGGCCACTTCTCCACCGTCGTGAGCAGGAAGCGGGTGCCGAGGTCGAGGGTCGTGCCCGCGAACACCCCACCGTGCGCGACGACGTCCACGTGCGGCGTCCCGGCCGCGGCGACGAGCTCGGCGTCCGTCAGGCGCGCCGTCGCCGGATAGCTCGGCGGCGTGTCCCGACGCTCGGGGCGCACGCCCGACGCCACCAGCGCGCGGGACTTCTGCCGCGCGAGGGTGGCGCGCACGTCGGTGAACGACGCGGCCAGCACCTCGTTCATCGCGCGCGTCATGTGCTTGACCCGCCCGCCGGCCAGCAGGACGACGTCGGGGGAGGCGTGTCTCGCGACGAGCTCCGCGACCTCCGTGAGCTCGGCCAGCGAGCTCGGCAGCTGCAGGAGCACCAGCCGGGCGCCGTTCAGCAGGTGCTCGTCGACCCGGTCGCGGACGGCGATCTCCACGGTCGGCCGGTCCCCGCGCACGGCGTCGAGCAGCCCGTCCCGGTCCATGTTGCGCTCCAGGGCGGCCTCGGCCGTGACCGTGTCCGTGCACGACCGCACGTCGGGGGCGCCCAGCGTCGCCGCGCCGAGCGTGAGGGCGCCGAAGCGGTCCCCGATGACGACGACGTCGCCGGGACCGGCCGTGGCGAGCAGCGGCGCCGCCTCGTCGAGCAGCAGCCGGTCGGTGGCGTCGACGGCGACGGGGCCGTCCGGCCGTGAGCCGTCCTCGGGCCACGGGACGAGCGCGCCGAGGACGGCGGCCAGCCGTGCGGCGGGGTCGAGGCTCTCGAAGGGATCGGTGGGGGCGGGGGAGTCGGGCTCGGAGGCGTGGTGCACCCGACCAGTCTCCCTGACGGGGACGCCGGCGCCCGACGGTGCCGACCGGGCGCCCTACCCTGGCGCCATGAACGAAGCCCCCGCCGCGCCGGAGCCGACGTCGACCGCGCGCGTGTCGATCACCTACTGCACGCAGTGCCGGTGGCTGATGCGCGCGGCCTGGGTGGCGCAGGAGCTGCTGCAGACGTTCCGCACCCGGCTCGCCGAGGTCGCGCTGGTCCCGGGGACCGGCGGCGTCTTCCGGGTGGAGCTCGACCCGGGCGACGGCCGCCCCGCGGTGCTGCTGTGGGACCGCGCCGCCGGGGGCGGGTTCCCGGAGATCCCGCCGCTCAAGACGGCGATCCGCGACGCCGTCGCGCCGGACCTCTCGCTCGGACACACGGACCGGGTGCAGCCCCGGGGTTGAGCCGATCTGTTCGGCAGCCGATCGGTCTCCTCGGCACGTCCGGCTGCCGAAGTGATCGATTGGCTGCCGAACTGATCGGGAGTGGCGCTCAGCGGGACCGGCGGGCCTGGCGCTCGGCCTGCTCGGCCGCCCTCGCCTTGACCCGGTCCTCCTCCTCGCGCACCTTCGCGGCGGTCTCGCGCTCGGCGAGGAGCCACGCGGGCGGCTCGTCGCGCAGCTCGTCGATCTGCTCGGTGGTCAGCGGCTCGGTGATGCCGCCGCGCGCGAGGCCGGCGATGGAGATGCCCAGGCGGCCGGCGACGACGGGACGCGGGTGCGGCCCGAGGCGGCGCAGCTCCTCGAGCCACTGCGGCGGGTTCGTCTCGAGCTCCTCGAGCTCGGCGCGCGTGATGCCGTGCTCCTGGAACTCGGGCGGGGTCGCGGGCAGGTACACCCCGAGCTTCTTCGCCGCGTTCGTCGGCTTGAGGACCTGCTGGGAGAAGGGGGTTCCGGCCATGGGCACCAGGGTAGTCGCGGCGGGCGGCGCAGCACGCCCACGTAGCCTGGTGCCGTGACCGACCAGCCGGGCGAGGCCCTCGACGACACGGTGGACGACGAGCCGGACGACGCCGTCGAGAGCGAGGACGCCCTCGCCGAGGCGGCCGACGACGGCCGCCCCACCTTCCGGCTCGGGTACGTGCCCGGCGCGACGCCGGGCCGCTGGGCGCGCACGTGGCGCGACCGACTCCCGGGCGTCCGGCTCGCCCTGGTCCAGGTCGACGCCGCCGACGCGCCCGCCGCGCTGGTCGAGCGGCAGGTGGACGCCGCGCTCGTGCGCCTCCCGGTCGACGGCGACGTCCTGCACGCCATCCCGCTGTACACCGAGCTGCCCGTGGTCGCCGTCTCGCGCGACCACCTCCTCGCGGCGACGACGGAGGACGAGGTCGTCACCGCCGACGACGTCGCGGACGACGTCGTGTGGCTGCCCGCGGACGACGTCCTCTACCCGGCGGGAGAGCCCGTTCCTGGCCGGACGCCGGAGGCGTACGACGACGGCGCGGGCGGCCTCGTGGAGCCCGAGCGGCCCGCGACGGCGGCCGACGCGATCGCGCTGGTCGCGACCGGGGTCGGGGTCACGGTCGTGCCCATGTCGCTGGCGCGGCTGCACCACCGCAAGGACGTCACCTACCGGGTGCTCGACGGCGGGCCAGGCGCGCCCGTGGGCCTGGCGTGGCTCGTGGCCGGGCTGCCCGACGACGTGCGCGAGCTGGTGGAGGAGATGATCGGCATCGTGCGCGGCCGCACCGCGAACAGCTCCCGGGGCCGTGCCGCGGCCGGGCGGACGGACGCGAAGCCCGCGGAGGTCACGAATCCGGCGAGGGCGCAGGGCCAGCGCGGCGGGGGCGCTGCCCAGGGGCGCGGCTCCGGTCAGCGCGGCGCGGCACGGCGTGGCGGGGGCTCGCGGCCGTCGTCGCCGCGGAAGGGCCGCCGGCGCGGCAGCCGCTGAGGGGGTCGGCCGCCGCGGCGGCGGCGCGGCACAGGGTGGGAACCCTCCTGGGTCCGGGGCGATGCGTCGGCGATGTCGCGCTCCCGCGGGCGCGGGTCGGGTTCGTACCAACCGTCCGGAAATTTCACCCTTCCGCCGAAAGGTCGGACTCGCTAGCATTCCGGCGCGGCCGGAGGCCGCGCCATCTGCTGATGCGGTCGATCGATCCCGCCTGCCCATTGGAGTGCTCGTGCGCACACCCGCCGTCCTCGGAGCCTCGCTCCTTCTCGTCGTCGGCCTCGCTGCCGGCCCCGCCGCCGCGCTCCCCGCTGGGCACGGGGACCGGGACGGCTGGGGCGGGACCGGAGACTCGCGCACCGGCGCCTCCTGGGACGGCGGCTCGGGCTGGGCCGACGGCGAGCGCTACTCGTGGCCCGACGGCACGCGGTCCTGGGACGACAACGTCTGCCCGGACATGGACGAACCGAAGACGGACGTCGACGGCGAGAAGCAGACGATCACGCTGGTGGCGCCGGAGGGCAAGCTCATCTCCGCGTACTGCGTGAAGGCCGGGTCCGCCCGGCAGGGCGAGGGCCCCAAGATCGTCGAGCTCGACGAGCCCGTCGCGGAGGTCACGATCGCGTACCCGACCGGCGGCAAGTGCCGGGCGATCAGCCACTACGCCGTCGAGTACGTCGACGCCCCGGAGCCGTCGCCGAGCCCGACGACCACGCCTTCGTCGACGCCTTCGTCCACGCCGACCCCCACCCCGGCGGAGGAGACGACGCCCCCCGCCGAGGAGTCGCCGACCCCGGACACCTCCACCGAGACGACCGCCCCGCCGACCCCGGCGGAGACGCCGTCGGAGACCCCGACGGAGACGCCCCTCCCGACGGCGCCGACCGACGGGTCGACCCCGGGCATGGGCGGTGCGGACGACGTGGACGACGTGGACGACGGGTCCGAGGCCGTCGAGGCCCGCACGCAGACCGTGGGCGGCAGCTCCGGCCGCGTGAGCGCGGACGTCGACGCGGCTGCCGCCCCGCAGTCGCTCCCGGTCACGGGCGCGCAGGTGCTCGGCATCGTCATGGCGGCCGTCGCGCTGGTGGGCGCGGGTGTCGGCGCGCTGATCTGGACGCGCCAGCGCCGCGCGAGCTGACGACCCAGCCGGCTCAGCCGGCCGAGCTCCCCGAGGAGGCCGCCGCCAGGGCGCGCACGGTGTCCACCGTGTCCGCCTCGGCGGCGGTCTTGTCGTCGCGGTAGCGCACCACCCGCGCGAACCGCAGCGCCATGCCGCCGGGGTAGCGGGTGGAGCGCTGCACGCCGTCGAAGGCGATCTCGACCACCTGCTCGGGCCGCACCTGCACGACGTACGACGACCCGTCGGCGGGCGACGTCGCCAGCTCCGTGAACCGCTCGGTCTGCCATGCGAGCATCTGGTCGGTCATGCCCTTGAACGTCTTGCCGAGCATGACGAAGCCGCCGGTGCCGGGGTCGCGCGCGCCGAGGTGGATGTTGGACAGCCAGCCCTGGCGGCGGCCGGAGCCCCACTCCACGGCGAGCACCACGAGGTCGAGCGTGTGCCGGGGCTTGACCTTGACCCAGCCGGCGCCGCGGCGGCCGGCGGCGTAGGGCGCGTCCAGGGCCTTGAGCACCAGCCCCTCCTGACCCGCGGCGACGGTGTCGGCGAAGAACCGCTCGACCTCCCCGACGTCGGCGGAGACCAGCCGCGGCACCACGACCTCGGGCGGGAGCACGCGGTCCAGCACCTCGAGCCGCTCGGCCGCGGGCGCGTCGATGAGGTCTTTGCCGTCGTGGTGCAGCACGTCGAAGAACCGCACGCTGAGCGGCACGGTGGCGCTGCCTGCCTCGGCGTCGTGGCTGCCCGTGCGGGCGGCGGTCTCCTGGAAGGGGCGCGGGCGGCCGGCGTCGTCGAGGGCGATCGCCTCGCCGTCGAGCACCACCGTGCGCACGTCGAGGGAGCGTGCGACGGCGACCACCTCGGGCAGCCGCTCCGTGACGTCGTCGAGCGAGCGCGTGAAGACGACGACGTCGTCGCCGCGGCGGTGCACCTGGACGCGGATGCCGTCGAGCTTGGTGTCGGCGGCGACGGCGGCGCCCTCGAACCGCTCCAGGGCGGCGGCGACGTCGGGGGCCGACGCCGCGAGCATGGGCCGCACCGGCCGGCCGGGCTCGAGCCGGAACGCCTCCAGGGCGGGCGCGCCGCCGTCGAGCGCGGCGCGGGCGATGGGCCCGGTGAGGGCGCTGAACATCGCCGCGCGGCGCACGACCGGCAGCGGGACGTCGGCCGCGGCGGCGATCGCGTCGAGCAGCAGCGAGTCGAGCGCCCCCTGGCGCAGCTCGCCCAGCACGAGGCGACGCACGAAGTCCTGCTCGTCCGCCGTGGCGCGCCCGAACAGCTGGTCGACGGCGGCCCGGCGGGCGGCCTGGGACCCGGCGCCCGCGAGCCGCTCGAGGCGGCCGAGGGCGGCGTCGACCTCGGCCGGGCTCAGGGCGGGCTCTGGGGCGGGGTCGGGGAGGCTGCCCAGCGTGCGCCAGCCCAGGCCCGTGCGGCGCTGCCGCGGCCTGCCCGAGAGGAACGCCGCGACGACCTCCACCTCGTCGCCGGGCTCCGCGGCACGCAGCGCGTCCGCGAGCAGCTCCCGCTTGCGCAGCCGTGAGCGCGTCCCGGCGACCGCGGCGTGGGTGGTGACCAGCTCCGTGAGCAGCACCCGACGATCGTCGCACCCGCCTCCGACGCTGTCGCGGCGCCGTCGGGCCGCCCCCCGGCCTGCTGCTGCGGGCGGAACCGCGTGCGCCCGGACGCTCGCCCTGGGAGCGTGGCGGCATGGGAGCGAGTGAGCTGGGCGCGGTCGCGGTGCTGTCGGACGTGCACGGCGTGCTGCCCGTGCTGGAGGCGGTCCTCGACGAGCCGGACGTGCGCGCGGCCGACGCCGTCGTCGTCACCGGCGACCACGCCGCGGGACCGCAGCCCGTGGCGGTGCTCGACCGGCTGCGGGCGCTCGGCGACCGGGCGGTGCTGGTCCGCGGCAACGCGGACCGCGAGCTCGTCGCGCACGCCCGCGACGGCTCGGGCCCCGTGCCCGACCCCGTCACCCCCTGGGCGGCGGCGCAGCTGCGCCCGTCCGACGTCGCGCTGCTGGCGGGGCTGCCGCACCCCGTGGAGCTGCGCGTGCGCGGGTTCGGGCGGGTGGTGGCGTGCCACGGGACGCCGCGCGACGACGAGGAGGTCGTGCTCGTCGACTCCTCGCTCGAGCGATGGGCCGAGGTGCTCGGGGGGCTCGACGACGACGTCACGACGGTGCTGTGCGGGCACACGCACATGCCGTTCGTGCGGCTGGTGGACCGGCGGCTCGTCGTGAACCCGGGCAGCGTCGGGATGCCGTACGGCCGTGCCGGCGGGTCGTGGGCGCTGCTGCGCGACGGCCAGGTCGAGCTGCGGCACACGGCCGTCGACGTGGACGCCGCGGTGGCGGCGGTGGCCGCCGGGTCGGCGTACCCCGACGCGCGGGCGTGGGCCGACGAGTACCTGCGGTCGGCGGCGAGCGATGCGGACGCGCTGCGCGTCTTCGGCCCGCGGGACGGGCGCGAGGCCCGCCCCGCGGGTGGCGACGTGGAGGGTCAGAGCTCCTCGTAGACCGCCGGGTCCTGGTCGGCGGTGCGTCCGTCGGGGCGGCCGAGACCGGTGATGCGGGCCATCTCGTCGTCGGTGAGCTCGAACGAGAACAGGTCGAGGTTGTCGGCCTGCCGCTCCGGGCTGGACGCCTTGGGGATCGGCACGACGCCGAGCTGCACGTGCCAGCGCAGGATGGCGCGCACGGGCGAGACTCCGTGGGTCGCCGCGACCTCCGCGATCACCGGGTCCTCGAGCATGTCGCTCGCCCGGCCCAGGGGGCTCCACGCCTCGGTGACGATGCCGCGCTCGGCGTCGGCGGCACGCTGGGCGGCCTGCGGGAAGTACGGGTGCAGCTCGACCTGGTTCACGACCGGGGTGACGCCGGTGGCCTCGATGACGGCGTCGAGGTGCTCGGGCAGGAAGTTCGAGACCCCGACGTGCCGGATCAGGCCGCGCTCGCGGCAGTCGACCAGCGCCTGGTACGCCTCGACGTACTTCCCGATGCGCGGGTTGGGCCAGTGGATGAGGTACAGGTCGAGGTGGTCGAGCCCGCTGCGGTACACCGACTCCTCGACGGTGGCGACGGCGTCGTCGTAGGCCTGGCGGCGGCCGGGCAGCTTCGACGTGACGAGCAGCTCGTCGCGAGGCACCGAGGAGGCACGCACGGCGCGGCCGACCGTGCCCTCGTTCTCGTAGCTGAACGCCGAGTCGATCAGCCGGTAGCCGGCGTCGATGGCGCGGGCGATCGCGTCGGCGCCGCCGGAGCCCTTGAGCTTGTACGTGCCGAAGCCGACGGCGGGGATCGCGGTGCCGTCGGCGGCGGTGCGGGTGGGGATGGCGTTCTTGGTCATCCCCCCATTCCACACCCGCCGCCGCGCCGGCGCGGTAGTGCGTCCCGTACCGCGGTAGGCCCCGGAGGGCACGACCGCAGTACCGAGAGCACTACCACGCGGTCACGCGCCCGCGGTCAGGCGGCGTCGGGGTACGGGACGCCCGTCGTCGCGTGGCAGCGGTAGCCGTGCGGGTTCTTGTCGAGGTACTCCTGGTGGTAGTCCTCGGCGTAGTAGAACGGTCCGGCCTCGACGGCCGGTCGCAGCTCGGTGGTGATCGGGTCGTAGCCCTTCGCCGCGAGCACCTCGGAGTACCGCTCCGCGGTCTCGCGCACCGCCTGCTCCTGCTCCGGGGTGGTCCAGTAGACCGCCGAGCGGTACTGCGTGCCGACGTCGTTGCCCTGCCGGAAGCCCTGGGTCGGGTCGTGCCGCTCCCAGAAGATCTTGAGCAGCTCGGCCTCGGAGACCTTCGCCGGGTCGTAGGCGACCAGCGTGGTCTCGGTGTGCCCGGTGCGTGCCGTGCACACCTCCTCGTACGTCGGGTTCGGCGTCGTGCCGCCCATGTAGCCGACGGCCGTGCTCACGACGCCGGGTACCTGCCAGTAGATCTCCTCGGCGCCCCAGAAACAGCCCATCGCCAGGTACAGCACCCGCGTGCCCTCGGGCCACGGGCCCGTGAGCGACGTGCCGAGCACCGTGTGCGGACGGGCGGCGGGCAGGACGGGCGACTCGCGCCCGGGCAGGGCGTCCTCCGGCGCCACCATGGTGGTCTTGCCGGAGCGGCCGAGCAGCTGGTCGAAGATCGAGTTCATCGGGTTACCTCCTTGAGAGGGACGCGGTGGTCCCGTAGTGCGCAACGACATCGCCCACCGGGGTGTTCCATGCCCGAAGGCGGGCCTGGCGCTACGGTCCCGTCATGGCCGACGACCGCCCCGACCTGCCCGACCAGCTCCTCCTGCCGGACCCGGCGGCATGGCGGGCCTGGCTCGACGAGCACGAGGACACCACTCCCGACGGCGCGTGGCTGGTGCTCGCGAAGAAGGGCCGCCCGTCGCCGACGACGCTCACGCACGCGTCCGCGCTGGAGGAGGCGTTGTGCAGCGGCTGGATCGACGCGCAGATGCGGAGCCTGGGCGCCGACACGATGCTGCAGCGGTTCTGCCCGCGCCGGCCGCGCAGCCGCTGGTCGGTGCGCAACCAGGAGATCGTGGCCCGCCTGACGGACGAGGGCCGGATGCGGCCCCGCGGGCAGGCGGAGATCGACGCGGCGAAGGCGGACGGGCGCTGGGAGGCCGCCTACCACGGGTCGGCGCGGGCCGAGGTGCCGCCCGACCTGGCGGCGGCGCTCGCGGCCAGCCCTGCGGCGTCGGCGATGTTCGAGGTCCTCACGTCGCAGAACCGGTACGCGATCCTGCACCGCCTGGGCGCCCTCAAGACGGCGGAGGCACGCGAGCGCAACGTGGCGAAGTACGTCGCGATGCTGGAGCGCGGCGAGACCCTCCACCCGCAGCGGCGGCGTCCCGCCGCAGGATGACGGGGCCGCCGGGAGGCCCGCGTCGGCGACCATCCTGTGGACGCGCCGTGAAGATCCCGGTCGGCGGCTGGCCGCCGCACCGGCGCGCGGGCGTGGCCCCCGCGCGTCGAGACCCCGGGACACCTAGGGTTTCCGCGTGAGCTCGGAACGTACCTCCCCCTCCGGCGCGGACAGCGTCCCGCTGAGCGTGCGCGCGGCGGCCTCCTGGTCGTGGCGCGTCCTGCTGATCGCCGCCGCCGTGGCCGCCTTCCTGTGGCTGCTGGCGGCGCTCAAGACCATCGTCGTGCCGGTCGCCATCGCCCTGCTGCTGACGATCCTGCTGGCGCCCGTGCGCCGGACCCTGCAGCGGTGGCACCTCAGCAAGGGCCTGGCGACGGCCGTGTCGATCGTCGGGCTGATCGTGCTGGTGGGCGGCCTGGTGACGCTCGCCGGCACGTCCATCGTCAGCGGCTTCCAGGACCTCGCCGACCAGGCCGTCGAGGGCTTCCGCCAGTTCACGACCTGGCTCGCCGAGGGCCCGCTGAAGCTCGACTCCGACCAGCTGTCCCAGTACGGCCAGCAGCTCCAGAGCTCGCTGGTGGAGAGCTCTGGCCTCGTCTCGGGCGCGCTGGGCGCCGCGACCACCGTGGGGCACGTCTTCGTCGGCGCGCTCATCGCGCTGTTCTGCACGATCTTCTTCCTGCTCGACGGCCGCACCATCTGGACGTGGCTCGTCAACCTGCTGCCCGTGCGGGCCCGGGAGAACGTGCACCAGGCGGGCCGTCGGGGGCTCGTCACGCTGTCGGCCTACGTGCGCACCCAGATCCTGGTCGCGTTCGTGGACGCCGTCGGCATCGGGATCGGGTCGGCGTTCTTCGTCCCCGCGCTCGCGCTCCCGATCGGCATCCTCGTCTTCGTCGGCTCGTTCGTGCCGATCATCGGTGCGATCGTCACCGGTGCGATCGCCACCGCCGTCGTGCTGGTGGCGAACGGCTGGGTCGCGGCCCTCATCATGCTCGGCATCGTGCTGCTGGTGCAGCAGGCCGAGAGCCACATCCTGCAGCCGTTCCTCATGGGCCACGCGGTGTCGCTGCACCCGGTGGCGGTGGTGCTCGTGGTCGCGGCGGGCAGCCTCGCCGCGGGGATCGTGGGGGCCCTGTTCGCGGTGCCGCTCGCGGCCGTGCTGAACACGATCCTGCTGTACCTGCACGGGCACGACAAGTTCCCCGAGCTCGGCACCGAGGACCACGTGCCGCTGCTGCGCCGGCGACCCCAGCTGCCCGGTACCCTGCTCTGGTCGGGACGGGCGTCGCAGGACACGGCGACGACGGGCGGTACCTCGGACGGCAGCACGACCGACGCCCCTGCCCCGCCCGACGCGGGCCCCGCAGGAGAGAACAGGTAAGTGGCAGCACAGCTCCCGATCGACCGCGTCACCCTCGAGGACGTCCGCACCGCCGCGGCCCTCCTGGACGGCGTCATCACCCGCACCCCGGTGCAGGCCTTCCGCGCGATGTCCGAGGTGGCGGGTGCGCCCGTCGTCCTCAAGTGCGAGAACCTGCAGCGCGCCGGGTCGTTCAAGATCCGCGGGGCGTACACGCGCCTGAGCCGGATGTCCGACGAGGAGAAGGCGCGCGGCGTCGTCGCCGCGAGCGCGGGCAACCACGCGCAGGGCGTGGCCCTCGCGGCCCAGATGCTCGGCATCCACGCCATCGTCTACATGCCCGTGGACGCGTCGGTGCCGAAGCTGCGGGCCACCCGCGGCTACGGGGCCGAGGTGCGGCAGGTCGGCGAGAGCGTGGACGAGGCGCTCGTCGCCGCCCGCGCGGAGGCCGCGCGCTCCGGGCGCACGCTCATCCACCCGTTCGACCACCTCGACGTCGTCACCGGCCAGGGCACGGTCGCGCTCGAGATCCTCGAGCAGGTGCCCGACGTCGGCACGGTCGTCGTGCCGCTGGGCGGCGGCGGGCTGGTCGCGGGCATCGCGACCGTCCTCGCCGAGGCCGCACCGTACGTCAAGGTCGTGGGGGTGCAGGCCGAGACGGCCGCCGCGTACCCGCAGTCGCTCGCGGCCGGGCGACCGGTGCCGCGCGCGCTCGGCGCGACGATGGCCGACGGCATCGCCATCGGCACCCCGGGCGACGTGCCGTTCGAGGTGCTGGCCCGCCTCGGCGTGGAGGTGCGCACCGTCTCCGAGGAGGAGATGTCCCGCGCCCTGCTGCTCGTGGCCGAGCGGGGCAAGCTGATCGTGGAGCCGTCGGGCGCCGCCGGGGTCGCGGCGGTGCTGGCCGCCGAGCCCGGCTCGCTGCCGGGCACCATCGTGCCCGTCCTCACCGGCGGCAACATCGACCCGCTGCTGCTGCTGCGGGTGGTGCAGCACGGCCTCGTCGCCGCCGGCCGGTACCTGCAGCTGCGCGTGTGCATCGACGACAAGCCGGGCTCGCTCGCCGGGCTGCTCGACGTCGTCGCGCACGCCGGCGCGAGCATCGTGCAGGTGGAGCACACCCGCACCGACACCTCGCTCACCGTGGCGCAGGTGCTCGTGAACCTCCAGCTCGAGACCAAGGGGCAGGAGCACTGCGAGGCCGTCGTCGAGCGCCTGCGCGCCGCGGGGTTCGCGGTCGCGTGACCCGGCCCGCGCCGACCGACCCGCCCGGTCAGCGCAGCGCGCGGCGGTAGTCGCCGGGCGCGTACCCGCAGATCTGGCGGAAGGTGTCGTAGAAGCTGCTCTGCGACGTGAACCCGGCCGCGTGCCCCACCTCCACCGTGGTGGCGTCCGTCGTGATGAGCAGGCGCTGCGCCTCCGCGACCCGGCACCGGGCGATGTAGGTGCCGAGGGTGGTGCCCACCACCCGCTGGAACAGCGTCATCGCGTGGCTGGGGCTGAGGTGCACGGCGCGCGCGACGTCCGACGGCGAGATGGGGGAGCGGTAGTGCTCCGCCACGAACTGGGCCATCGCGGTGGCGCGCGCGGCCGCGCCGGACGGCCCGGCGGCGCCCGTCGCGTCGCCCGCCGGGCCCGGCGTCCCCGCGGCCTCCGCGGCCGCGAGCGTCCGGCGCACGAACGCCTGCACCTCCAGCATGACGACGGCGTGGTCGCCGCCGGCCAGGACGTCGCGGTGCCACGTCGCGAAGAGCGCGTCGACGTCGCGGGCGAGCGCGGCGGCGGGCACGACGACGGGGCGCGCCCGCAGCAGCACCGCGATCTGCTCGGCCGGCAGGGCCCAGCCGAGCACCTCGGTGAGCGGCACGTGCACCCACGACACGGCGGACTCCACGGCGTCGGGCTCGACGAGCTGGTGCGGCGTGCCGCCCCAGAAGAGCGCCACCTCGCCCGTCTCGACCCGCAGCGTCGACCCGCCGAACAGGTACTCCAGGCGACCCGTGTGCACGAGGTTGAGCTCGAGGTCGTCGTGCCGGTGCGGGTGCTCCATCACCGGGGGTGCGCCGCGGCGCACCCACAGGGCGGCCTCCTCCAGGCGGACGTCGTCGACCGTCAGCGTCATGCCGGGAGCCTAGGGCGATCGAAGGATCCCGGAAAGCGGGGCGACCGATCCGGAGGATCGGCCGATCGGCAGCATCAGCATGGTCAGCATCACCGTTTGGCCGGGCCGCAGCGTGATGGT
>NZ_JBHXAW010000108.1:0-12836 GCF_042726645.1 Isoptericola sp. NPDC060257 | reverse complement strand
CCCTTGGCATCCCCGCCGTTCGGCACCGCGCGGCGCGAGCACATCATGCGGGAGCTGCGCACCCACGGGACCGTCGCCGTCGGCGCGCTCGCCGCCCAGCTCGGCGTGTCCGCGATGACGGTCCGGCGCGACGTGAACGCGCTCGCCGCGAAGGGGCTCCTCGTCCGCGTGCACGGCGGCGCCGCGCTGCCGGAGCCGTCCGCGGGCGTCGCACCGGCGCCCGCACCCGAGCCCACCGCCCGGGGCTCGCGGCTCACGATCGGCCTCGTCGTGCCGCAGCTCGACTACTACTTCCCCCGGGTCGTGGCCGGGGCGCGGGCGGCCGCGGCACGCGCCGGGGCCCGGCTCGTCATCCGCACCACGGCTTACGACCCCGACGAGGACCGCCACCAGTGCCGGCGGCTCGCGGAGGCGGGGGTGGACGGGCTCGTCGTGACGCCCACGCTGGACGGGCCGCGCGTCGGCGAGCTCCTTGGCTGGCTCGACCGGCTGCGCACGCCGGTGCTGCTCGCCGACCGCCGGCCGCCGGAGATCAGCCCCTTCAAGAGCCTGGAGTGGGTGGTGTCCGACCACGCGTCCGGCGCGGCGACCGCGGTGTGGCACCTGCACGCCCAGGGGCACCGCCGCATCGGGCTGCTGTCGATCGCGGGGACGACGACGTCGCGCGCCCTCGGCCACGGGTGGCACGACGCGCTGCGCACCCTGGGGATCGACCCCGACGAGCAGGTCGTCGGGCACAGCGACGGCTTCGACCGCCCGGGCCGCGCCGACCGGCTCGCGTCGACCCTGGAGGAGATCCGGCGCACGGGCACCACGGCCCTGCTGCTGCACTCCGACCCGTTCGCGCTCACCTTCGCGCAGTACTGCCAGGACCACGCCGTCCGCGTGCCCGACGACCTCGCGATCGTCGCGTACGACGACGAGGTCGCCGAGCTGGGCGACCCGCCGCTCACCGCCGTCCGGCCCCCCACGTACGACGTCGGGCGGCTCGCCGTGGAGACCATGGTCGCCCGGCTCACCGAGGGCGACCGCCGCCCGACGCACCGCCTGCTGCTCGACCCGACGCTCACCGTCCGCGCGTCGAGCGTGCGCCCCCGGCGATGACCGCGGAGCTCCGCATACGCTCCCGCAACATGGCGTCGGGTGGGCTGGGGCGATGACCCTCCCCGCCCGCGCGTCCCGCCCGCGGCTCCTACCCCTGCTGTTCTCGCTGTACCTCGTCCTGCTCGCCTGGACGGTCCTGTGGAAGCTCGACGTCCCCCGGATCGGCGAGGCGGGCCAGGGCGTCGTCAAGCTCGTCCCGTTCGTGGCCACCGCCCACGCGGGTGCCAGCGAGCCGGCCGAGCTCGTGCTCTTCCTGCCCTTCGGCGTCTACCTCGGGCTCCTCGTGCCGTCGTGGCCGTGGTGGCGGGTCGCGGGCACGCTCGCGGGGGCCAGCGCGCTGCTCGAGGTCGCGCAGTACGTGCTGGCCGTCGGGAGCTCGGACGTCACCGACGTCGTCGTCAACACCGCGGGCGGCCTCGCCGGTCTGGGCGTCGTCGCCCTCGCGCGCCGCACCCTCCGGGCCCGGACGGCCGCGGTCGTGACGCGGTGGTGCGCCGCCGGGACGGTGCTCGCCCTGCTCGCGGCGGGGCTGTTCGTCGCCTCGCCCGTGCGCCTCACCGGGCCGCCTCCGGGGGACGTCGCCGTCAGCCGGACGTCCTGAGGCCCCGGTCGCGCGACGCGCCGACCACCCCGACGATAAGAGCGCGGCGGCGCGGCCGTGAACGGTCCGGGAACGTCCAGCGGAAGGCGGGTGGTGTCGTGCGCGTACGACCTCGTGCATGGATCGGCGTGGCGGTGCTCGTGGGGTACCTGGTGATCGTGGTGGTCGTGGCCGCGATCGCCGGGGTGCCGTTCGACGAGGTCGGGACCAGCGCGGAGTCGATCTACCGCTCCACGGTGCCGTCGTTCGTGGTCGGCGCGGTCTACCTCGTCGCCGTCACGACCGCCCTCGGCTGGTGGCGGCCCGCCCTGCACGACCGGCGCCCCAGCGCGCGCCGGTGGCCGATCGTCGTGCCCGTCCTCATGGCGCTGCTCGCGCTGGTGAGCTTCGCGCAGACCGAGTGGTCCGCCTTCGACGCGTCGTTCCTGATCGCGCTGCTGCTGCTCGGCGTCGGCGTGGGGTTCTGCGAGGAGCTGGCCGCGCGCGGCGTCCTGCTGGTCGCCCTGCGGTCGCGCTACCGGGAGGTCGGGGTGTGGCTGCTGAGCACCCTGCTGTTCGGCGCGATGCACCTGGCCAACTCGCTCTCCGGCCTGGCGCCCGAGAAGGCGCTGCTGCAGGGGGCGATCGCGGCGGGGTCCGGCACGGTGTTCTACATCCTGCGCCGCGTCACCGGCTCGCTGGTCTGGGCGATGGTGCTGCACGGGATGTGGGACGTGTCGGTGTTCACGGTGAACTTCGTCGACGACGAGACGATCCCGGTGGCCGGCCTCGCCACCCCGCTGATCGGGCTGCTCGGGCTCGCCGTCGTCGCGTGGGTCATCCGCGGCGCCGACGAGCGCACGGCGTCCGACGCGCCCCCGGCCGTCGAGGCGGAGGGCGCCGACCGTGCGCGTCCGTGAGCTGCCGTTCGTCCGTGCGATCGACGAGGGCCGCCGCCGGACGCCGATCTGGCTGACGTACGTCGTCGGCATCCTGCTCGCCGTGCTGGTGGTGCAGGTGCTGATCGGCGCCGGGATCCGGCTCGCGACCGGCCACAGCACCGACCTGTCCAGCTTCGCGTCCCAGGTGATCGAGGGCGTCACCGACCTGTGGCCCATCGCCATCGTCCTGCTGTGGGTGGTGCTCTACGAGCGGCGGCCCGCGGGGTCGCTCGGCCTGCGCGACCGCCGGTGGTGGGCCCGCATGCTGGTGGGGCTCCTGCTCGGCGGGGCGCTCGTCACGCTCGGTGCGCTGCCGTCGATCCTGTCCGGGCAGCTGGTCGTGACCGAGGGCGGGCCGGGGACGCTCACGGGATCCGCCGCCGTGGGTCTCGTCCTGGCCACCCTGCCGATCTGGCTGATCCAGGGCAGCAGCGAGGAGATCGTGTTCCGCGGCTTCCTGCTGCAGCGGCACCTGTACTCGTGGCCCGCCTGGCTGGCCGTCGTGTTCCTCGCGGCGCTGTTCGCGTTCATCCACCCCGGCGGCAACCTCCTGGCGAAGCTCAACATCACGCTGTTCGGCATCTTCGTGAGCCTGCTCGTGCTGCGGCAGGGCACCCTGTGGACGGCCATGGGGATCCACGCGGGCTGGAACATGGTGCAGGGCAACGTGCTCGGCATCGCCGTGAGCGGGGAGGCCCGGGACAACACGCTCGTGCGCCTGTCGCCCGCGGACGGGTCGAGCGCGGCCCTCACGGGCGGCGAGTTCGGCACCGAGGCGAGCGTGTACCTCACCGTGGTGCTCGTGGTCGTCGTCGCGGTCGCGTTCGTCGCGCTGCGACGCCACCTCGCACGGTCCGGCGGCGACGCGGAGGCGGGGGCGACGACGGGCGTGGCGGTCCCCGCGTAGCCGGGCACGAATCACCTTGCGGCGCTTGAGAGAATGGGACGTCGTGAGCACCGAGCCCAGCCCCGCACCGCAGTCGTCGTCGGACGACGGCGGTGCGCGTCGTCCCCAGGACCGGGGGCACGGTCGGGGTCGCGGGCGGGGCCGAGGGCGCGGTCGCGGGCAGGGCCGCGGCCCCCGGCAGGCGGGCCCGCGCCGCGTCAGCCGCGAGCAGCTCGAGAAGGCCGCCGCGCTGCGCGCCGCCGTCGAGGTGCCGCCGATCGTCTACCCCGAGCAGCTGCCGGTCTCGGCGCGGCGGGAGGACATCGCCGCCGCGATCCGCGACCACCAGGTCGTCGTCGTCGCGGGCGAGACGGGGTCCGGCAAGACGACGCAGCTCCCGAAGATCCTGCTGGAGCTCGGGCGCGGCCGGAAGGGCCAGATCGGGCACACGCAGCCGCGGCGGATCGCGGCGCGCAGCGTCGCCGAGCGCGTCGCGGAGGAGCTGTCCACCCCGCTGGGCGGCGTCGTCGGCTATCAGGTGCGGTTCACCGACGAGTCGAGCGACGAGACGCTCGTCAAGGTGATGACCGACGGCATCCTGCTGGCCCAGATCCAGCGGGACCCGGACCTGCTCGCCTACGACACGATCGTCATCGACGAGGCGCACGAGCGGTCGCTCAACATCGACTTCCTTCTCGGCTACCTGTCCCGGCTGCTGCCGCGCCGCCCGGACCTCAAGCTCGTCATCACGTCCGCGACGATCGACTCCGAGCGGTTCGCGGCGCACTTCTCGCCGTCGCACCTGGCCGAGATCGGCGGCGCGCCCGACGCCGTCGTCGAGGTCCTGCCCGACCACGCGCCCGTCGTCGAGGTCTCCGGCCGCACCTACCCGGTCGAGATCCGGTGGCGGCCGCTCTCCCCCGACACGGACCCCGACCAGCCCAAGAAGGCCAAGGGCGAGGAGAAGGACCTGGTCACGGGCATCGTCGAGGCCTGCGACGAGCTGATGCGCGAGGGCTCCGGCGACATCCTCGTCTTCCTCTCCGGCGAGCGGGAGATCCACGACGCCGCGGACGCGCTCGAGGGGCACCTCAAGGACCGCGTGCGGGACGCCAAGCGCCCCGACCACGTCGAGATCCTGCCGCTGTACTCGCGGCTGTCCGCGGCGGAGCAGCACCGCGTGTTCCAGTCGCACCCCGGCCGGCGGATCGTGCTGTCGACGAACGTCGCGGAGACGTCGCTGACGGTGCCGGGCATCCACTACGTCGTCGACCCGGGCACGGCACGCATCTCGCGCTACTCCAAGGCGACCAAGGTGCAGCGGCTGCCGATCGAGCCGATCAGCCAGGCGTCGGCCAACCAGCGCTCCGGCCGCTCGGGCCGTGTGGCCGACGGCGTCGCGATCCGGCTGTACTCGCAGGACGACTTCGAGAACCGTCCGGAGTTCACCGAGCCGGAGATCCTGCGCACGTCGCTCGCGTCCGTGCTGCTGCAGATGATCAGCGTCGGCGTCGTGACGACCCCCGACGACGTCGCGAAGTTCCCGTTCGTCGAGCCCCCGGACACGCGGGCCGTGCGCGACGGCGTGCAGCTGCTGTCCGAGCTGGGCGCGCTGGAGACGACGGACGGCGCGACGCGCCTCACCGACGTCGGCCGCACGCTCGCACAGTTGCCGATGGACCCGCGCCTGGCCCGCATGATCATCGAGGGCTCGAAGCGCGGCGTCGCGCGCGAGGTCGCGATCGTCGCCGCGCTGCTGTCCATCCAGGACCCGCGCGAGCGCCCGTCCGAGTCCCGCGCGCAGGCCGACCAGCTGCACGCCCGGTTCACCGACCAGTCGTCCGACTTCCTCACCGCGCTGAACCTGTGGGAGTACGTGCGCGGCCAGCAGCACGAGATGGGCTCGTCCGCGTTCCGCCGGATGTGCAAGGCCGAGTACCTCAACTTCCTGCGCATCCGCGAGTGGCAGGACGTCGTCGCGCAGCTGCGCGAGATGGCCAAGCCGCTCGGGATCGACATGTCGTTCAAGCCCCGCGCGGCGTCCTCGGTCGAGGACCAGGCCGCCGAGGTGGACTACCGCCTCACCTGGGACGACGACACCATCCACCGGTCGCTGCTGGCGGGGCTGCTCAGCCAGATCGGCATGCAGGACACCGGCGAGATCAAGGCGTCGTCGGTGGCGCACCTGCGCGGCGAGGCGCGCGCCCGCGCGCTGCGCCAGGCCGCCAAGCGCGCCCGCAACGAGTACGTCGGCGCGCGCGGCGCCCGGTTCGCGATCTTCCCCGGCTCGCCGCTGAGCAAGAAGCCGCCGGAGTGGATCATGGCCGGCGAGCTCGTCGAGACGTCCCGGCTGTGGGCACGCGACGTCGCCCGCATCAAGCCCGAGTGGGCCGAGGAGCTCGCCGGCCCGCTCGCCAAGCACACGTACTCCGACCCGCACTGGTCCACCAAGCAGGGCGCGGCCATGGCCACGGAGAAGGTGCTGCTGTACGGGGTGCCGATCGTCGCCGACCGGCCCGTGCTCTACGCCAAGGTCGACCCCGAGGCGGCGCGCGAGATGTTCGTGCGGCACGCGCTCGTCGAGGGGCAGTGGACCACGCACCACAGGTTCTTCGCCGAGAACCGGCGCCTGCTCGCCGAGGCGGAGGAGCTCGAGGCGCGCTCGCGGCAGCGCGGGCTCGTCGCGTCGGAGGACGACCTGTTCGCCTTCTACGACGAGCGCGTGCCCGACGACGTCGTCAGCGCCGCCCACTTCGACCGCTGGTGGCGCACGGCGCAGCGCGAGACGCCGGACCTGCTGACGTTCACCCTCGACCAGCTGGTCGACGCCGACGCCGTGGACACGTCCGAGTTCCCGGAGACCTGGACGCAGGGCGAGGTCACGCTGCCGCTGACGTACCAGTTCCAGCCCGGCGCCGCGGCCGACGGCGTCACCGTGCACGTGCCGCTGTCGATCCTCAACCGGGTCGCCCCCGACGGCTTCGACTGGATGGTGCCGGGCCTGCTCGACGAGCTGTGCGTGGCGACCATCAAGTCCCTGCCCAAGGCCGTGCGCGTGCAGCTCGTCCCCGCGCCGGACGTCGGTCGCGCCGTCGCCGGCTGGCTGCGCGCGAACACGCCGTCGTGGGAGGACATGACCCGCGCCGGCGACATGGCCGAGCCGTTCCACGCCGCGTTCTCCCGCGCCGTCCGCGCGCTGCGCGACGTCGTCATCCCCGACGACGTCTGGGACGCCGAGCGCGTCGAGCGGCTGCCCGCGCACCTGCGCATGACGTTCCGGGTCGAGGACGCCGCCGCCGCGGGCGCGACGGACACGGCGAGGGGCGCGCCGAAGGGGAAGGGCCGGAAGGGCAAGGGCCGTCGTCCCGCGCCCGTCCCGCTCGACGAGTCCAAGGACCTGCTGTCGCTCCAGAAGCGGCTCGCCGCGCAGGCCGAGGCCGCCGTCCGCGCGGCCGTGAAGGGCGCCGTCGGGCTGGCTCTGGAGGAGGCGCGACGCTCGACGGGCACCGCCGCGTCCGCGCCGGCAGCGCCGACGCCGGGGCGCCCCGTGCGGACCGCCCCCGCGCCGTCGGCGACCGGCGGCGCGAGCGCCGTCGTCCCGGAGCAGACCGGCCTCACGACCTGGCCGGAGGGCCTGCCCGACGGCGCGCTCCCCGCGAGCGTCTCGACCGACCTCGGCGGCGGGGTGGTGGTGCGCGGGTACCCCGCGCTCGTCGAGGAGGAGGACGCGCAGCGCAAGCCGTCCGTGGCGCTGCGCGTGCTGGCCGACGCGAGCGGCCGCGACGCCGCGCACGCGCGCGGGGTGCGCCGCCTGCTGCTGGCGGAGGCGGCGCTGCAGACGGGCCGCATCACGTCGCGCTGGACGTCGAAGCAGTCGCTGACGCTGGCGGCCGCGCCGTACCGGAACACCGAGGCGCTGGTCGCCGACCTGCAGCTCGCCGCCGTCATCGCCCTGACCAGCCCCGACGCGGAGAAGGCGCCGGGCACCCCGACGGGGGGCCCGGTCGCCGCGCAGGTCCGCGACGCCGCGGCGTACGCGGCGGCGCGCGAGTTCGTCCGCCGGCACCTGGAGGACGAGGTGCACCGGATCGTCGGGCACGTCGTCGCCGCGCTGTCCGCCTGGCGCACGGTCGAGGGCGAGGTCCGCGCGTCGTCGTCGCTCGCCCTGCTCAACACCCTGCAGGACATCCGCGAGCACGTCGCCGGGCTGGTCCACGACGGGTTCGTCGCGCAGACGCCGCCGCGCCGCGTCCCGCACCTGGTGCGCTACCTGCGCGCGGCGTCGTACCGGCTGGAGAAGGCGCAGACGAACCCCGCGCGCGACGCGGAGCTCGCCTGGCGCGTGCACGACGTCACGGAGGCCTACGACAAGGCTCGTGCCGCGTACGCCGCCGGCCCCGCCGACGCGGCCCGGGCGGCGGAGCTGGCCGACGTGCGCTGGCTGATCGAGGAGCTGCGCGTCTCGCTGTTCGCCCAGCAGCTCGGCACGGACGGCGCCGTCAGCGAGAAGCGCATCCGCAAGGTGCTCAGCCCGAACGGCTGGTGACCCCGGCCCCGCGTCAGCTCCGGTAGGCGGCCCGCCCGTAGCCGCTGCGCGGCGCGGCCTCGCCCTTCGGCACCAGGAGCACCTGCACCGCCGTCGGCCGCGCGGTGTACGACGACGTGCCGGACGCCGCGCCGTCGTGCGCCCAGCCCAGCCAGCCGATGCCCTGGACGTACGTGCGGTAGTAGAGGCGGTAGTGGTCCGCCATCGTCCCCGTGAGCCGCATGCGGTAGGCCGAGGTCGGCAGGCCGAGGCCCGTCGACCCGGCTGTCCGGTCGTTGCCGACGTACGCCCGCCATCCGTCGCCCTTGACCTTGGCGGAGACCTGCACGCTGCCGGAGTACCGGCCGTCGAGGTCCACCCGCACGGCGTTGAGGCGCTGGGGGGCGCTGATGCTCTCGGCGCGTCCCGCCGTCGAGCCCCCGCCCATGGGCACGCGCCACACCTTGCTCGGGTCCATGAACGCCTCGACGTGCACCTGCTTCTGCGTCGACCGCGAGTAGGAGGGCGCGTTGCCCGTCCCGGACGCCGTGGGCGTCGTCCCGTGGCGCAGCACCTTGATCTGCACCCCCTCGATGCGGCTGCCGTAGCCGATCATGCCCGACGTACCGCCGTTCGTCGCCCAGCCCAGCCAGCCGCGCCCGGGCACGTAGACGCGGTAGAACACGTCGTAGTACGGCGAGACCGGCCCGGCCGTGTCGATGCGGATCGCCTCGAGCCGGCGCTTCCCGCCGATGCTGCCGACGTAGGGCACCTTGTCGGTCTTCTGGACCTTCTGCCCCGACCACCCCTGGCCCTCGACGTAGCCGCTGATCTCGAACCACATCGCGGAGCCGTCGGCCGGGCCGGTGCTCGTGGTGTAGGCCCGGGATCCCGGCGTCGCCGACAGCATCTCCACGGTGTACCCGCTGCCGGGCCAGCCCGCCGTCTCGCCGTCGTGGGAGGTCTGGTAGCTGAAGTAGTGCTCCCAGTCGAACGCCGTGAACTTCACGCCGTAGTCGGCGTGCATCTCGTCGCGGTCGCCCACCAGGACGGACGACGACGTCACGGAGCGCGGCGTCATGCGCGGGCCGTGCGCGGTCACCCTCACAGCGATCCGGTGGCCCTGGTCGGTCGGAACGCCCAGATAGTCCTTCGTCGTCGCTCCCTTGAGCGCCTTCCCGTCGCGCAGCCACTGGTAGGTGTACGACGCCGGAGCGGGCGAGAACCCGGACACCCGGGCCGTCAGGTCGGTGGTCACGCTGACCCTGCCGGTGTCCGAGCCGACCGAGACCTTGCCGCCGCTGAACGAGCACGACCCGCCGCACACCCGCGCCGTCGTCACGACGGGCGTGGCCCCGGCGAACTGCCGGTACTCCACCTGCACGTCGCGGAACCCCGTCCCGAGAGCCGCCTGGTCGAGCAACACGCGCTCCGACATCGTGTCGAAGGTGGTGCGCCCGAGCTCCGCACCCGTCGATGAGCGGACGATCGCCTCGCCCATCGGGAACACACCGTGGAGGTTGGCCAGCTCGGATGACAGGTGGATGTCGACCGGGAGGCGTCCGTCGCCCGGAGCATCGTCTACCGACTCCGTGACCGTCGTCGCCGGCCGGGGCCGCACAGGCGCCCCCTTCGCGACATCGAAACGCTGAGACACCCATCCGCCGCGGAGGCCAGCGGCGTCCACCCCCACCACGCTGAGGTAGTGCGCGCCAGGGCTCGTCGGAACGACGGGGATCTCGACATTCCCGTCCGGGTCGACCTCGACCGTGCTCAGCGCGGCCGGGCGGGCGTCGGGGTCGTCGGAGATCCCGTACTCGTACGCGACCGCGTCACCGCCCACCCGCGGGATGACGACGAACACTCCGCCCACGCCCACGCCGCCGGCTGGCATGAACGGCGGGTAGACCCCCGGCTCGCCAAGCACCGGCAGGACGTCCGGCCGTGCAGGACCCACCACGAGGTCGAACGTGCAGGAGGCCGCCGGGCCTCGGACGTCGTCGGACGTGACCGCCTGCACGCTCAGGGTGTATGGCCCACCCTCGACGATGCCCGCCCGGCGCCGGTCGTAGTCGCCACCGCCGCGGCCTTCTCGGACCACCTGGTCTGCGAGGTCGAGATGCACGGTGCCGGTCGGACCGACGAGCCTGACGTGGGCGGTCGCCACCTCGGGGTCCTCGAAGCCGAACTCCACCGGCAGGCCGAGGTAGTCGTCACTCGAGAGCGTCGCGACGATGGGTTCGGCCCCGCACTCCTGGTGGTTCACCCACAGACGAGGCGGCGCGAGCTCCGCGGCCGGGTCTGCCGCAGCGGGCCCCGCCCCTGCCGCCACGAGCGCGACGCCGGCCGCTCCGACAACGAGCGACCGCAGGCCTCGGCCGAGGTTCTCCGAGCGGTGCCCGCACAACCATGGTCGATCGTGCATCATGCTCCCAGTTCTCGTCGGAACACCCGGACGTCGGCGTCCGAGGACGAGGACGCACGCTCGCCGAGCGGGAGCATAGCGCCAGGTCAACGGCTGCTGGAAGCGCCCTGGGGAGCTGCGGTCGGCGCCGCGGTGCGGGTCGCCGGTGCCGCCTTCTCGGTCAGCAGCAGGACGCCGGTGACCACCAGCGCGAGCGCGGTCAGCCCGTGCACGGCCAGCGCCGTGACGGTCGATCCGCCGGTGGACAGGATGAGCGCGGCGTCGCTGAGGGGCACGAGGGTCCAGATCGTCAGCACCCACCCGAGGGCACGGCGCTGCCCCGTGAGCAGGAGCGCGAGCGGCACGAGCCCGGACGCGAGGTCCCGGGCGCCCTTGGTGGCGAGGAAGGCCGCGGCGTCACCCTCCGGCCAGTCGGCCATGCCGAACTGCGGCGCCGTGGCCGCGGGGAAGAACAGGTAGCTGACGCCCACGTAGCCGATGCCGACGACGAGCAGCACGGTGAGCGTGGTGGCGAGGTGCTTGCGCATCAGGCACGCCCCCCGCGGGAGAACGGACCGAGAGCGCGCACGGCGGCACGGGTGACGGGCGACGTCGGCCGCATGACGTCGCGATAGCGGTGCAGGACGCCGGCCAGCGGGACGAGCCCGGCCCGCCCTTCGCGCTGCAGCCGGTCCATGGTCGTGAAGAACGCCTCGACGCGGCCGGCCGGGGTGCTGAGCCAGCGCAGGACCGTGGGCTCGTCCCCCGGGTTCCACATGTGGTGGGCGGTGCCGCGGGGGACGACGAACGACTCACCCGCGGCGTAGTCGCGCTCGTCGTCGGCGAACCCCACCCGGACGGTGCCGGAGAGCACCGTGAACTCCTCGTCGTGGTGCGGGTGCACATGCTTCGGCGGGCGCTCGCCCCGCGGTGCGTAGGTGGCCTCCACCTCGAAGCGGTCGGCGGTGGAATCGAGCACCCGCAGGGACTCGGACCCGTTGAGCGTCAGCGTCGTCATTGCTCCTCCTCAAGTTACTTGTGCGCGAGTGACTTGACCCGAAGGTAGACCGCAAGTAACTCGCGCGCAAGCTAAAGTGCCCGGGGTGGACGACAACGACCGCATCGACGCCCTGGTCCAGCAGTGGGCCGACCAGCGCCCCGACATCGACCGCGACACGATGGCGCTGCTCGCGCGGCTGACCCGCGCGGCCGCGCTCGTGGACGCCCGGACCGAAGGAGTCGCGGCGGAGTACGGCGTGAACCGCGGCGACGGCGACGTCATGTTCGCCCTGCGCCGATCGGGCGAGCCGTACCGCCTGTCCCCCACCAGCCTCGCCCGGGCGCTGCTCATGACCACGGGCACGATGACGGGCCGGCTCGACCGGCTGGAGAAGCGCGGCTGGATCGTCCGCGTGCCGAGCGCCCACGACCGGCGCAGCCTCGACGTCGAGCTCACCCCCGAGGGCCTGCGCCTGGTGGACGAGGCCGTCACGAAGCACGCCGCCGGCCAGGCCGACGCCGTCGCCCCCCTCACCAGCCGCGACCGCGCCGACCTCGACCGCGTCACGCGCAAGCTCGTCGCGCACCTCGCGCAGGGCTGAGCCCGCGCGACGGCGTCAGCAGGCGTCGTACACGTAGCCGCCCTCGTCGGCGGCGACGAGGTCCCGGTCGCGCAGGATCGTCAGCGGCGCGCGGTCGTCCCGCGCGCAGACGTCGTCGAAGGTCAGGCCCGCGTCGTCGAGGGCGTCGGGGTACTCGACCTGCAGCACGCGGTCGCCGTAGACGTCGGTGTACGCGGCGCACTCGTCCCACGCGGCGCACTCCTCGGTGACGGCGAGGTCGAAGCCGAGCTCGTCGTGCGCGACCCGCGTGATCTCGGCGGCGTTCTTCTGCGCGACGGCGAGCCCCGCGCCGTGCGCCAGGTCCACGTACGCCCGGGCCAGCGCGTACGCGCCCGCCTCGTCGATCTGGTCGAACCGCGTCCACGTGTCGAGGTTGTCGAGCTCGACGGCGTCGAAGCCGTCCTCCGCGCACCCCGTCACCACCGGCCCGAGCACCTCGAGGATCCCCGCGCGCTGGTCGGCGGTCGACGGGTCCAGCACGTGCTCGTCCGGCCAGTCCGGGTCGACGACGAGGTCGCCGTCCGCGTCGTGCAGCAGCAGCTCCTCGCGGTCCGCCCACAGGTCCGCCTGGTCGGGCTGCGTCTGGAAGCCGTTGACGTAGCAGACGGAGTACGCCCCGGGCAGCGGGTCGGCCGTCGCGTCGCGGACGACGACGTCGATCGACGTCGCGCCCGCCGCCTCGTCGTACGCGCCGCCGAGCTGATAGTCGAAGGTGCCGCTCGTGGGCGGCAGCGAGACCTCCGGCGGCGTCCCGGGCGCCGCGGCCGAGGACGC
>NZ_JBHXAW010000107.1:0-12868 GCF_042726645.1 Isoptericola sp. NPDC060257 | reverse complement strand
CGGCTCCCCCCGGTGCCGATCGGACGGTCGGACGGCCTCGTCAGGCGCAGGCGTCCGGCGTCGGCGGGTTGAGGTCGGCGTTGGGCGTGTAGCCGGTGCCCTCGGTGTTCGCCTGGACGGCCTTCTCCCACGACCCGTCCTCGATCATCGACGTGATGGCCGCGTTGATGTCCTCGCAGGTGTCGTTGTCCTGCGGCAGGCCGACGCCGTAGTTCTCCTCGGAGAACGGGTTGCCCACGACCTTGACCTTGCCCTTGTTGGCGTCCTGCGCGGCGAGGCCGGCGAGGATGATGTCGTCGGTCGTGACCGCGTCGACCTGGCCGGCGGTGAGCGCGGTGACGCACTCGGCGTAGCCGGGCCGCTCCACGAGCTGCACACCCTCGGCGTACTCGTCCTTGATGCGCTGCGCCGACGTCGAGCCGGTCACCGAGCAGAGGTTCTTGCCCTCGAGCGTCTCGGGGCCGGTGATGTCGGTGTTGTCCTCGGCGACGAGGAGGTCCTGGCCGGCGATGAAGTACGGGCCGGCGAACGCGACCTGCTCCTTGCGCTCGTCGGTGATGGAGTAGGTCGCGAAGATCATGTCGACCTGGCCGGTCTGCAGCATGGTCTCGCGGTTGGCCGACGGCGCCTCGACCCACTCGATCTGGTCCTCCGAGTAGCCGAGCTTGTCCGCGACGTAGCGGGCGACGTCGGTGTCGAAGCCGGTGTACTCGCTGCCGTCCTGGTAGCCCAGGCCGGGCTGGTCGAACTTGATGCCGATCTTGATGGAGTCGCCGCCACCGGAGCCACCGGTCTCGTCGCCGCCACCACCACCGCCACCGACCTCGCCGCCGCCGCAGGCGGCGAGCGTGAGAGCGGTCAGTGCGGCGAGCGCCGCGGCCCCTGCGTGTCGTGTGCGCATCGTTCTTACCCTTCGTTGTGGTCGCCCGGGCGGGCCGGGGACGCCGATGTCAGGTCCCGGTCCGCGCGGCCGGCGGGGGTTCCCGCCCTTGCGTGGCTGTGGTCGTGGGGAGGTCGGGTCGTGGGCGGGTCAGTGGGAGAGGATCTTGGACAGGAAGTCCTTGGCACGGTCGCTCTTCGGCGCGGTGAAGAACTCCTCGGGGGTGGCCTCCTCGACGATCTGGCCGTCCGCCATGAAGACGACGCGGTTCGCGGCCTTGCGGGCGAAGCCCATCTCGTGGGTGACGACGATCATCGTCATGCCCTCCTTCGCGAGCGCGACCATGACGTCCAGGACCTCGTTGATCATCTCCGGGTCGAGCGCCGAGGTGGGCTCGTCGAAGAGCATCACCTTGGGCTTCATCGCCAGCGCCCGGGCGATCGCGACGCGCTGCTGCTGACCACCGGAGAGCTGGGCGGGCATCTTCTGGGCCTGGTTCTTCACCCCGACCCGGTCGAGCAGCTGCAGGGCGCGCTCCTTCGCGGCCGACGAGCGCTCCTTGCGGACCTTGACCGGCCCGAGCGTGACGTTCTCCAGGATCGTCTTGTGCGCGAAGAGGTTGAACGCCTGGAACACCATGCCGACGTCGGCCCGCAGCTTGGCCAGGGCCTTGCCCTCCTCGGGCAGGGGCTGGCCGTCGATCCGGATCTCGCCGGAGTCGATCGTCTCGAGGCGGTTGATCGCCCGGCACAGGGTGGACTTCCCGGAGCCGGACGGGCCGATGACGACGAGCACCTCGCCCCTGCGCACGGTGAGGTCGATGTCCTGGAGCACGTGCAGCTCGCCGAAGTGCTTGTTGACGTTCTTCAGCTCGACGAGCGGGGCACCGAGGGAGGACGACGCCTCGGCGGGGTCGGTCGTCGTGGTCGCATCGCCGTGATCCATCTGTCGAACCTATCCACTCGGTGTTTCCGCGACCAGCACCGGGTTGTCCGGTTCCGCAACGGTTCAGTAACAGTGCACGCGCAGGGCGCGCGGTCCGAGTCCCGGCGGCGGTGGCCGCGTGTCTCGAGCGTCGTGGGTCGCGGTCGTCGTGCGACGGCGTCGTGCGGCGCTCTCGAGCGATGGGTGGGTCACCTCGTCGGGGCCCGGCCGTCGGGCACCGTACCCTAGATGCGATGTCCAGTACCACGCAGAGCCCCGCCGTGTCGGCACGTCCCACCGACGAGCCGTCCGGCCAGCGCACCTATCTCGTGCGCACCCTGGGCTGCCAGATGAACGTGCACGACTCGGAGCACATGGCCGGCATGCTCGAGCAGGCCGGCTACGCGCGCGCCACCGCCGAGGACGAGGCGGCCAGCCGCGCCGACGTCGTCGTGATCAACACCTGCGCCGTGCGCGAGAACGCCGCGACCCGGCTCTACGGGAACCTCGGGCAGCTCGCCGGGATCAAGTCGGACCGGCCGGGGATGCAGATCGCGGTCGGCGGCTGCCTCGCGCAGAAGGACCGCGGCGAGATCGTGTCCAAGGCGCCGTGGGTGGACGTCGTCTTCGGCACGCACAACCTGGACGCGCTCCCGGTCCTCCTCGAGCGGGCCCGCCACAACGCCGAGGCCCAGGTGGAGATCGCCGAGTCGCTGCAGGTCTTCCCCTCCACGCTGCCTACGCGGCGCGAGTCCGTGTACGCGGGCTGGGTGTCGATCTCGGTCGGCTGCAACAACACCTGCACGTTCTGCATCGTGCCGCACCTGCGTGGCAAGGAGCGCGACCGCCGTCCGGGGGAGGTCCTGGCGGAGGTCGAGGCGCTCGTGGCCGCCGGGGCCGTCGAGGTCACGCTGCTGGGCCAGAACGTCAACAGCTACGGCGTCGAGTTCGGCGACCGCGGCGCGTTCGCGAAGCTGCTGCGCGCCTGCGGCGCGATCGAGGGGCTGGAGCGCGTGCGCTTCACCTCCCCGCACCCGGCGGCGTTCACCGACGACGTCATCGAGGCCATGGCCGAGACGCCGAACGTCATGCCGAGCCTGCACATGCCGCTGCAGTCCGGCTCGGACCGCGTGCTGCGCGCCATGCGCCGGTCGTACCGGTCGGCCAGGTTCCTCGGCATCCTCGACCGCGTGCGGGACGCCATGCCGGACGCCGCGATCACGACCGACATCATCGTGGGCTTCCCGGGGGAGACGGAGGAGGACTTCCGCGAGACGCTGCGCGTCGTGGAGGCCTCGCGGTTCAGCTCGGCGTTCATGTTCCAGTACTCCCCGCGCCCCGGCACGCCGGCCGCGACCATGGAGGAGCAGCTGCCCAAGGAGGTCGTGCAGGAGCGGTTCGAGCGCCTGCTGGCGCTCCAGGAGCGCATCGCCGGCGAGGAGGCCGCCCGCCAGGTCGGGCGCACGATCGACGTCCTCGTCTCCGAGGGCGCCGGCAAGAAGGACGGCGCGACGCACCGGCTCTCCGGACGCGCCCCCGACAACCGGCTCGTGCACCTCGCGCTCCCCGCCGACCTGCTCGACGACGTCGCCGCCGGGGCCGAGCGCCTCGCCGGCGCCCCGGCCTCGCTCGAGGACCCGCGGCTCGCCGACGCCGCGTCCCTCGACCCGCGCCTGCCGCGCCCGGGGGACGTCGTGACCGTCGGGGTCACGCGGTCGGCGCCGCACTTCCTCGTCGCGGACGCGGTGCTCGACGGCGGCGCGTACGCCGTGCGCCGGACCCGGTCGGGCGACGCCTGGGCGCAGCGGGAGACGGCGCGGCTCGGCGGGGGAGAGGACGAGCACTCCCACGGCACGGCGCCGTCCGCGGGCCCGGTCGTGCTCGGGATGCCCTCGCTGCGGGCCTGACGGTCAGGGGCGCTCGAACCGGGCCGGCTCAGGACGGGCCGTCGATCTCCGGCCCGCCCGGCGTCATCGCGCCCACGGTGCTGAAGAACTGCGACGACGTGACGAGTCCGCACGACACGGTGGCGGCGAGCTGTTCGTCCGTCGCGCCGTGCTCGAAGTCCACCGACACCTCGGTGTAGAGCGCGAGCCGTTCACCCTCCGCTCGGGCGTACACCTTGGGCCACACCCGCTCGCGGTTCCAGTCGTTCACGGCCTGCAGCACCGCCAGGCGGGCGCCCTCGGGCACGGTGCCGGCCCAGCGGCCGCGCACCTGCAGGATCTCGTCGTGGTCGCCGAGCAGGAGGAACCAGAACCGGTTGCCGTCCCACGTGCCGGTCACGTCGCCGTCGTCGTCCGTGCGGAACCGGTAGCCCCGGCGGGTCAGGTCGTCCGCGACACGGGCGTGGGACAACGGCCTCGGCGTCGTGCCGCGCGGTCCCGCGGGCGCGCGCTCCGCGCGGGCGGCCACGCGTGCGCCGGCGTCCTGCACGGCGCGACCGACCGCGTCCGCCGCTCGCCGGACGCCGCCGAGCAGCCGGCGGGCGGTGCCGCCGGACCGGTGTGCGCCGGTCACGACGCGTCCCGCAGCGGGTCGCGGAACGTGGTGTCGAGGTGCTCGAAGAACATCGACCCCGTGCTGAGGCCGCACTGCAGCAGCTGGTCGAGCTGCGCCTCGCCGACCGCGCTGCCGACGTCCACCGTGACCTCCGCGCACACGACGACGGAGCCGTCGTCGCGCACGCGCACGTACGTCTTGGGCCAGATCCGCTCGGCGTTCCACTCGTTGCAGAGCTCGAGGATGTCGCCGAGGCGATCGATGCTGAGGTCGCGGTGCCACTGGCCGCGGACCTGGAGCACCTCCGACCGCTCGCCCAGCACGAGGAAGTAGAACAACCAGCCGTGCCAGAGCCCGCCGACGTCTCCGTCGGAGTCGACGAAGTAGGAGAAACCGGACCGTTCCAGCCAGTCCGTCACGCGGTCGCGCGACAACGGGGCCAGCGCGTCGTCCGCGCCGACGTGGTCGGCGAGCAGACCCTCGATCCGGTCGTGGAGCTCGTCGTCCCGAAGGTCGCCCACGAGCTCGTCCTCCCGGCCGACGGAGGTCGGCCGGATCTTGCTTGCCCGGCGTGAACCGAAGAACCTCACCCGTCCACGCTACACGTCGGGACCCACGGCGGGGTGAGTGCGCCGAGGGCCGGACGGCGTGGGGAGCGGGCCGTGCCGGCCGCCGCGGCGGTGGCGGGGGCGTGACGAGGGCGGTCGCGAGGGCGAGGGTAGGTTGGGCGCGTGCCAGCCCGCGCCGTCGTCCTCCCAGGAACGTCCCTGCTCGTGCCCGGTGCCGGCGGCGGCGCCGACCTCCTCGCTGACGTCCGCGTCGCGATGGCCGCGGCCCTCGACCGGTTGGTGGCCGCGTCCGTCACCCCGGCGACGACGCGCCGGGACGGTGACGCACCTCTCGTGGTGCTGGGGGCCGTGCCTCGGGGGGCGGGCGGCGGTTTCGGTCGGCGGCGGCCGTCCCTCGCGGGGGCGGGTGTCGCCGACCGCTGGGTGCCCGACGTCGCCGGGTGGGCCCGGGCGGACCCGGCGCCGGCCCGTCCGGCGCACGTGCCGGCATCGGTGGCGCTGCTCGCGCTGCGCGCCGCGCTGCGGCGAGCGGGACACGACGGACCGCCCGAGGTCGTCGTGCTCGAGGTGTCCGACGCCGCCGGGGCGCCGGCCGAGGCGGTCGCCGCGCTGCACCGCGCCCCCGCGGTCGTCGTCGCGGGGGGCGCCGTGCCCGGGGCCCCGGGCGCCGCGGCGGTGCCGGACCCGCAGCCGGGCTCGACGCCCGACCGGGGACCCGGCTGCCCGGTGCTCCTCGCGCCGGCGGTCTCGGCCCTGCTGGACGGCGCCGTGGCGCCGGGCCGGTGGTCGTGGGGCGTGACGACCGTCCCCGGCGGCCACGAGCACCTGCCGCCGTCCTACGGAATCGCCGAGGGACGCGCGGGCTGACCAGCCGACCGGCCCTGCGCCGGGTGCCGGGCGTCAGGGCACGAGCGACGCGGCGACGGCGTCGGCCTCCTCGGCGCGACCCAGACCCCGGAGCGTCCCGACGAGCTCGTCCGCGACGGTGGCCAGGTCCGCCCGCGCGCCCACCGCCGCGAGACCTTCCAGCGCGGCCCGCAGCGGGTCGACCGCCGCGGTGGCGTCGCCCGTGGCCCGGAGCGCGCTGCCGGCCAGCCAGAACGCGTGGGCGGCGTCGAAGGGGAGGCCGGCACGGCCGAACTCCTCGGCCACCGTCTCCGCCTGGCGCGCCGCCTCGGCGTGCTGCCCCGCGGTCGCGAGGAGGCGGGCGCGCACGTCGCGCAGCTGCCGCTCCTCGGCGGCGGCGAACGCGGCGCGGCGGGTCGCGAGGTCCTCCGACAGCGCGGGCGTCGGCGCGGGCGCCTCGTCCGCGGGGCGCGCGACGTCCTCGAGCACCCGCTCGACGGCGGCGAGGGCGGCGTCGACGTCGCCGACGCGAGCCTGGGCCCCGGCGGCGGCCCGGACCACGGGGCCCACGTAGGCGGGGTCGGTCCCCGCGGCCCGGAGCAGGCCGACGGCCCGCCCGAACGCGGGCACCGCGCCCTCGTCGTCGCCCAGGGCGGCGGCGACCTGCGCGGCCTCGGCCAGGGCGAAGCCGGCGTCCTCGAGCCGCCCGGCCTCCTCGGCCACGCGGGCGGCGGTGAGGTAGGCCGCGGAGGCCTCGACGGGGTCGGGCTCGAGCTCCGCCCGTGCGAGAGCGGCGGCGACCGGGTCGGCGTCGTCGCGCGGGTCCGTCACGCCGGCGAGGTCGACGCCGGCGGGGGAGCCCGCGTCCGCGCCCGCGAGAGACGTGGGCAGCCCGTCGGTGAGCACGTCGGTCAGCGCGTCGGGCACCGGGCCGGGGGCGGGGTCGGTCGCGGCGGCCGTGCGCTCGGCGGCGGCGAGCACGCCGAGCTCGACGGGAAGGCGGCGCGACTGCCGTTCCCACGCGGCGTCGAGCAGGCGGGCGTGCCGGTCGGTGCCGTGCCGGGCGTCGAAGGCGCGGGCGACCGGCGCGAGCTCGCCGCGTGCCCACGCGTCGAGCTCGGCCACCGTGCGCGCCGGCACGCCCGCGAGCTCGACGGGCGTCTCGGCGTGCGTCTCGCGCAGCACGCCCGTGGCGACCGCGACGTGGGTGAGCACGGCGAGCCGCTCGCCCGGCGAGTCGGACACCGTGAGGTGCTCGGGGGAGGCGTGCAGGAGCCGCAGGGCGCGCTCCGGGTGCCCGGTCCGCGCGAGGAACTCCACGTGGCGGGAGGTGGCGATCTCCTTCGACACCGCGGCGTCGAGGTGGCTCATCGCGCTGCGGTGCGCGGCCGCGGCACCCGCGGCGTCGCCCAGGTCCAGCAGGAGCAGCTGCAGCAGGGACTCCATCCCCGCGGGCTCGTCGCCGCAGGTGGCGCCCGCCGCGACGGCGGCGCTCACGACGTCGGCCGCCTCGCGGACGCGGCCGGTCTCGGCGAGGTACTCCGCCTGACCGGCGGGCAGGCAGGCGGCGCAGTCCGAGAAGGAGTCGCGGGGCGTGGTGATCCAGGTGCGGTACGCCTCCTCCGTGCCGGGGGCACCCTGGGCGCGCAGCCAGGCGAACCGCTCGCCGGCCACCGCGCTGGTCCCGTTCCCGGCCAGCGCGTAGCGGCGCTCCATGTCGTCGAGCGTCGCGTCGAGCTGTGCGGTCGGGACGGAGGGGAAGCGGGCGAGCAGGCCCACCATCCACTTGAACGACCAGAACAGCGAGTGGGTGTCGCTGCCGTCGAACAGCTCCGGGTGCTCGTCCCACCAGCGCAACAGCTGCGTGAACGGCAGGAACGCCTTCTCGGCCTCGGGCGTCGAGGTGTACGAGTCCACCAGCGCGAACAGGGCGTACGCGCGGGCCTCGTCCGGGCCCTCCGCGGTGATGCGGGCGGCCTCCTGCTCCGCGGCGGCGCTGCGCGCGACGCCGTACGGCATGCTCATGATCGTCGAGACGGCGCGGTTCGCCTCGTCCAGGGTGCGGGTCATCGGGCGTCGTCCTCGGTGTCGGTGGTGCGGGGCTCGGTGGTGCGGGGCTCGGTGGTGCGGGGCTCGGTGGTGCTGGCGTCGGGCAGGGCACGCTCGAGCAGCGTGCGCAGGGCGTGGTCGAGCAGGCTCGCCTCGGCGCCGGCCAGCGGCCGGCCCGACGCGAGCAGGGCGGTCACGTACAGCGACCGGGCGCCCGCCGCGCGGACGGGGGCGTCGTCGGCCGCGAGCAGCGCGCGGACCGTCGGGTTGGCGTCGTTCAGCACGAGACGGCGGGCACGGGCCGGGCCGGCGAGGCCGGCGAGGACGGAGCCCCAGACGTCCGTGGCGTCGCCGACGGGGGCTGCGGCCGCGCGGGCCTGACGGGCGTGCTCCCCGTCCCGGTCGGTGAGCACCATCGCGGGCACCTCGGACGGCGAGAAGACCCGCAGCTGGACGTCGCAGTCCTGGTCGGCGAGGTCGTCGCCGAGGGCGGCGAGCGCGGCGGCCACCTCGAGCTCGCGCAGCGGCTCCACCTCGCCCAGCACGGCCTCGAGGTCGCCCGGCGCCACCGGGGCGAGGCGCCACCCCGGTCGTCGCCGGGCGACGCGGGCGAGCAGGTCGGCGTCGTAGACGTACCCCGCGTTGAGCACCGGCAGGCCCTGCGCCGCGGCGACCGCGGCCACCCGGCGGTACTCCTCGACGCTGGTGGTCCACAGCACCCGCGCGGGCGCCTCCCCGTCGGAGGGCTCGGCCAGGTCGGCGAGCGTGCGCGTGCCGACGGTGGTCTCGAACGGCAGCACCCGGGCTGCGAGGTCGAGCATGGCGTCGTCCTGCACCGCCAGGGCGCGGACCGCGAGGTGGTGCGTGGACAGGAACGACCGTGCCAGCGGCGACGGCTCGGCCAGCGTCTCGAGGGCCCAGGCACGGACCTGCTCGCCGAGCGCCTCGCGGGTGGCGAACAGCACGTCGTCCTCGAACAACCCCTCGCGCGACGCCGTCGGCCGCAGGGCGGACGCGTCGACGACGCAGCGGACGAAGAACGCCCACTCGGGCAGGAGGCTCTCGACGCCCGTGCCGAGCAGCATGCGCTTGAGCGACACCCGGTGGTGCGCGGCGGTCGTCGGCGCCACGGCGGCGGGGAGCACGAACGCGACCCCGGTGAGCCCGGCGACGGGCAGGTCGAGGTCGATGTGGGCCAGCGGCGTGAAGCCGAGGGTGCGCTCGCAGTACGCCGCCAGCGCCCGCGCGCGCTCGGCGTCGTCCGCACGGGCCGCGCGCCAGGGCAGCTCGCCTCCGCTGAGGCGGCGCCTGACCGTGCCGCCGTCGTCCAGGCGCACCTCGACCGACACGTCCACGGGCAGCAGCCCGCCGAAGTCGGCGGCGAGGGCCGCGACGGTGTCGGGCTCGAGCCAGTGCTCCGCGTCGCGCAGCGGCCGCAGCCGGACGACGCTCCCGGGCTCGCCGGGAGCCGAGGGGTCGGCGGGGTCGAGCTCGGTGAGCTCGTACCGGCCGTCGGCGTAGCCGCGCCACCGCACGGGCGCGGCCTGCCGGTCGCGCGCCGAGCGCGACACGAGGTCGATCTCGTCGGCGACCATGAACGCCGACAGCAGGCCGATCCCGAACTGGCCGAGGAACTCCTCGCGCCCGCCCCCGAACCTCGTGCCGAGAGCCCCGGCGAGCGGGTCGGCCGGGTCGGCAGGCCGGGCGTCGCGCTTCGAGCTGCGCCCGATCGTGGCCAGCAGGTCGCGGGCCTCGTCGGCGGTGAGGCCGACGCCCGTGTCGTGCACCTCGAGACCGCCGTCGTCCAGCGGGCGCAGCAGCACGCGCGCGGGCGCGTCGGCGTCCAGGGCGCGGCGCGCGGTGATCGCGTCGACGCCGTTCTGCAGCAGCTCGCGCAGGTAGACGCGGGGGCTCGAGTACAGGTGCCGGCTCAGCAGCTCGACCAGCCCGCGCAGGTCGACCTGGAAGGCGTCGGTGCCGCTGGTCACCGCGCGTCGCCCGCCGCGGGGCGTGCGGCCTCCTGCTCCGCCCCCTGCGGGCCGTCGCCCGCCGGGTAGCGCTCGTCCAGCATCTCGAAGAAGGACAGGCCCGTGGCGAGGCCGCAGTCGACGATCCGCTCGAGCTGCTCGTCGTTCGCGCCGCTGCGCAGGTCGGTGGCCACCTCGGCGTACACGACGACGGCCGAGCCGTCGTCCTCCGGGCGCGCGAAGACCTTGGGCCAGATGCGCCCCACGTTCCACTCGTTGAGGAGCGCGGTGAGCGTCCCCAGCTCGGAGACCGGGAGCGTGCGGCTCCATCGACCGCGGATCTGCAGGATCCCTGCGGGCTCGCCCACGAGCAGGAAGTAGAACGTGTTCTCGTCCCAGACCCCGCCGAGGTCGCCGTCGTCGTCGATGCCGAAGTACCACTCGCGGCGCGTCATCAGCGCCTCCAGCCGGTCCCGGGTGAGCGGGGCGGGGGCGGCGGTGGCCGCGTCGGTGGGCTTGGTGAAGAAGGCCATGGGTCCTCGTCCTGTGCGGGAGCCGGGGCGCACGCGTCGTCGCGCCGGGCTCGGTGGGTGGCGAAGGACACCCTAACCAGCCGGTCCGACAGCCCTCGGACGGCGGGCTAGGGTCGTGGGCGTGAGCGCACCCGACCCCACCGCGAGACCGTCCGAGCGCGCGCGCGGGGGCGGGTCCGGCGCGGCCGTGGTCGTCGCCGTCGTCGGCCCGACGGCGACGGGGAAGTCCGACCTGGCGCTCGACCTGGCGCAGGCCCTGTCGCCGTCCGGAGCCGGTGCGCGCGGCGCCCTGCGGGGGACCGCCGACGCCGAGGTCGTCAACGCGGACGCGTTCCAGCTCTACCGGGGCATGGACGTCGGGACGGCGAAGGTGCCGGTCGCCGAGCGTCGCGGGATCGTGCACCACCAGCTCGACGTCCTGGACCCGCTCGAGGACGCGTCCGTCGCGCGGTACCAGAGCGCGGCGCGCGCCGACCTGGACGCGATCGCGGGCCGCGGGGCGCGCGCCGTCGTCGTCGGGGGCTCCGGCCTGTACGTGCGCGCGCTGCTCGACCACATGGACTTCCCCGGCACCGACGCGGCCGTCCGGGCCCGGCTCGAGGACCGCGCCGAGCGCGAGGGGCGCCGCGCCCTGCACGACGAGCTCGCCCGGCTCGACCCCGACGCCGCGGCGTCGATCGGACCGCACAACACGCGCCGGATCGTACGCGCGCTCGAGGTCATCGAGCTCACCGGCCGCCCGTACACCGCCAACCTGCCCCGCCAGGAGCACGTCCGCCCGGCCGTGCAGATCGGGCTCGACTGCGACCGCGAGGTGCTCGACGCCCGCGTGGCGGGCCGGGTCGAGCGGATGTGGGACGAGGGCCTCCTCGAGGAGGTGCGCTCGCTCGCCTCGGCCGAGCAGGGCGGGACGGGCACGGGCCTGGGCGCGACGGCGGCCCGCGCGGTCGGCTACGCCGAGCTGCTCGCGTGCTGGCGGGGTGAGCTCACGCTCGAGGCCGCTCGCGAGGCGATCGTCGCGAACACCCGTCGTCTGGCGCGCAAGCAGATGGGCTGGTTCGGCCGGGACCCGCGGGTGCGCTGGCTCGACGCGGGCTCGCCCGACCTGCTGGACGAGGCGCTCGCGGTGGTGCGCGACGCCGACGCCGGGCGGCTGCCCGAGCCCGGGACGGGGCCCGTGCGCCGTAGTCTGGGCTCATGACGCTGCGCTTCACCAAGGGTCACGGCACCCAGAACGACTTCGTGCTGCTGGCCGACACGCGGGGAGACCTCGACCTGACCCCGGACCAGGTGCGGCGCCTGGCCGACCGACGCGCCGGGATCGGCGGCGACGGCGTCATCCGGCTCGCGCCGACCGCGGCCGTCGCGCGCGCCGGCGAGGCGGTCGCCGACCGTGTGCTCGCCGAGGAGCCCGCGGCGATCTGGTTCATGGACTACCGCAACTCCGACGGCTCCGTCGCCCAGATGTGCGGCAACGGCGTGCGCGTCTTCACCGCGTTCGCCGAGCAGCTCGGGCTCGCGGACCTCGACGACGGGCAGGAGCTCGCGCTCGGCACCCGCGCCGGCGTGCGCCGGGTCCGCAAGGAGCCCGGCGGCTGGTACGCCGTGGACATGGGTCCCTGGGCGCTGCCCGGCGGGCAGGAGGCCGCGACGCGCGGCGCCGACGCCGCCGTCCTCGTGCGGGGCTGGGACGCCCCGCGCCCGGCGTTGAGCGTCGACATGGGCAACCCGCACACCGTGGTCGCCCTCGCGCGCGCGTCGGAGCTCGCCGAGGCCGACCTGACCCGCGCGCCCGAGGTCGACCCCCAGCCCCCCGAGGGCACGAACGTCGAGCTCGTCGTGCCCCTCGCCGAGACGGTGGACCCCGACGGGCGGGCGGTCGGGCACGTGCGGATGCGCGTGCACGAGCGCGGCGTGGGGGAGACGCAGTCCTGCGGCACGGGGGCGTGCGCCGCGGCGCTCGCGGTGCGCGCGTGGGCCGCGGCGGGCGCCGACGGCCCCGTGCCGGACGTCTGGGAGGTCGAGGTGCCCGGCGGGCTCGTCCGGGTGCGGCTGCTCGACAACGGGCACGTGGAGCTCGCCGGCCCCGCGGAGCTGGTGTTCAGCGGCGAGACGGAGCTCGGGGAGCTCTGAGCGACCGGCGGCGTCGCGGGTCAGTCGACGCGGAGCACGCGGAAGCCCTTGGACGACGACGCCCGCTCGACGCCGCGGCCCAGCTCGGCCTCGATCCAGCGCGCCAGCGAGTCGGAGCCCAGGTTCTTCTGCACGACGAGCCACGCCTCGGCGTCGGAGGCCAGCCGGGGGATCCAGGCGCGCAGGAGATCGTGCAGCACGGCCTTGCCGACGCGGATCGGCGGGTTCGACCAGATCGCGGTGAACCGCACGTCGTCCGGCACGTCCTCGGCGCGCACGGCGCGCACGTTCTTCAGCCCCAGGCGCGCCGCCGTCGAGCGGAGCAGGTCGAGCGCCCGTTCGTTGACGTCCACCGCCCAGACGGTCGCCCCGGGGGACGCGAGCGCCATCGTGAGGGCGAGGGGTCCCCAGCCGCAGCCGAGGTCGAGCAGGTCGCCCGAGGCGGGCGGGGCGGGCACCTCGCGC
>NZ_JBHXAW010000106.1:0-12964 GCF_042726645.1 Isoptericola sp. NPDC060257 | reverse complement strand
GTCGTAGCCCGCGATCCGCACGACCTCCTCGACCAGCGCGGCCGGCTCGGTGAGGTCGGGGCGCCACGACGGCGGCGTCACGCGGACCGCGTCCACGCTGGCCCCGGCGACCGCGTCCGTCACGGTGCAGCCGATCTGCTCGAGGATGCCGACCACGGTGGCCCGGTCGTACTCCACGCCCGACAGGCGCGTCGGCAGGGTGACGTCCAGACGCACCGGCTTGGCGGCGGTCGTGGTGTCGAGGTCGCTCACCGCGGCGTCCGCGGTGCCGCCGCCGAGCTCCACGAGCAGGTCGACCACGCGCTGCGCCGCGACGGCAGGCAGGCGCGGGTCCACGCCGCGCTCGAACCGCTTGGCGGCCTCGGACGGCAGCCGGTGCCGCCGCGCCGTGCGGGCCACGGTGATCTGGTCGAAGTGGGCCGCCTCGACGAGGACGTCCGTCGTCGTCGGGCTCACCTCCGACGACGCACCGCCCATGACGCCGGCCAGCCCGAGCACGCGAGCGCCGCGCTCGCCCGCGGGCGAGTCCGTGATGAGCAGGTCCTCGGCGTCGAGCGTGCGGTCGGCGTCGTCGAGCGTCGTGAGGCGCTCGCCGGGAGCCGCACGCCGGACGACGATCGGCGCCGCGACCTTGCCGAGGTCGTAGGCGTGCAGCGGCTGGCCCAGGTCGAGCATCACGTAGTTGGTGACGTCGACGGCCAGGGAGATGGACCGCATGCCCGAGCCCTCGAGGCGGCGCTTCATCCACGGCGGGGTGGGCGCGGCGGGGTCGATGCCGCGCACGACGCGCGTGACGAACCGGTCGCAGCCGACCTGCCCGTGGATCGGCGCCACGTCGTCGACCTCGACGACGAACCCGTCGGCCGTCGGGGCGGGCGGGGGCGTGACGAGGTTCTCCGGCAGCCCGCGGTCGGTGAACCGCGCGCCCGTGGAGTGGGCGTACTCGCGCGCCACGCCGCGGTAGCTGAACGCGTACCCGCGGTCCGGGGTCACGTTGATCTCGAGCACCTCGTCGCCGAGGCCGAGCAGGGCGATCGCGTCCTGGCCGGGCGTGAGGTCGGCGGCGTCGAAGCCCGCGCGCGTGAGCACGAGGATGCCGTCGTGGTCGTCCCCGATGCCGAGCTCCCGCACCGAGCAGATCATGCCGTCGGAGACGTGACCGTAGGTCTTGCGCGCCGCGATGGCGAAGCCGCCGGGCAGCACGGTGCCCGGCAGCGACACGACGACGTAGTCCCCCACGCCGAAGTTGTGCGCGCCGCAGATGACACCGCGAGCGCCGCCCGCGGGGACGTCGGCGTCGTCGACGCCCTTGATCTGCGTCGCGTTGTGCTCCGGGCCGACGTCGACCAGGCACCAGTTGACGGTCTTGCCGTTCTTCTGCGGCTCGGGCGTCTGCGCGAGCACGCGCCCGACGACGAGCGGGCCGGTGACGGCGGCGGGGTGGATCTCCTCCTCCTCCAGGCCGACCCTCACCAGCGCCGCCGCGAGCTGCTCCGCGGTGAGGTCCGCCGGCAGCTCGACGTGCTCGCCGAGCCAGTCAGTGACGATGCGGGGCATCAGATCTCCGTCCCGAACTGGGTGGAGAAGCGCACGTCGCCCTCCACGATGTCGTGCATGTCCGCGATCGAGTGGCGCAGCATCGCCGTCCGCTCGATGCCCATCCCGAACGCGAAGCCCTGGTACTCCTCGGGGTCGATCCCGGCCGCGCGCAGCACGTTCGGGTTGACCATGCCGCAGCCGCCCCACTCGATCCAGCCGGCGCCGCCCTTCTTCTGCGGGAACCACAGGTCCATCTCCGCGCTGGGCTCCGTGAACGGGAAGAAGCTCGGGCGCAGGCGCGTGCGGGCCTCCGGGCCGAACATGGCGCGCGCGAACGCGTCGAGGGTGCCCACGAGGTTCGCCATCGTCAGGCCCTTGTCGACCGCCAGGCCCTCGACCTGGTGGAAGACGGGCGTGTGCGTGGCGTCCAGCGCGTCGGTGCGGAACACCTTGCCCGGGCACGCGATGTACAGCGGCACGCCACGCTCCAGCATCGAGCGCGACTGCACCGGCGACGTGTGCGTGCGCAGCACGAGGTTCGACGGCTTGTCCCCCTCGCCGGACACGTAGAACGTGTCCTGCATCTGCCGCGCGGGGTGGTCCGGGTCGAAGTTCAGCGCGTCGAAGTTGAACCACTCCGCCTCGACCTCGGGGCCGTCGGCGATCTCCCAGCCGAGGCCCACGAAGAAGTCGGCGATGCGCTCCTGCACCAGCTCGATCGGGTGCCGCGCCCCGACGGGGCGGCGGTCGGTCGGCAGCGTGACGTCGACCGTCTCCTCGACCAGGACGCGCTCGTCGCGCTCGGCCTCGAGCTCGGCCTGGCGCGCGGCGATCGCCTGGTTCACGCGCCCGCGGCGCGGGCCGACGTTCTTGCCGGCGGCGGCCTTGTCCGGCCCCGGCAGGGCCCCGATGGCACGGTTGGCGAGCGCGAGCGGGCTCTTGTCCCCGGTCTGCGCGGTGCGGACCGCCTTCAGCTCGTCGAGGTCGCGCGCGGCGGCGACCGCGGCGAGGGCCTCGTCGACGGCGGAGTCGAGCGCCGCGACGTCCAGCGGGTCGGGGCTCTGCCGTTCGATGCCGGGTTCTGGGGTGGGTGCGGGCGTGGACATGCGTGCCTTCCTGAGAGGGGCCCTGCGAAGGGTGTGGGCGGCGGGGTCAGTTTATGTGCCCGCCCGGGCCGGTCAGGTCGGCGTCCGCGGTACCGCGCTCAGCGCGCGGGCGTCGCCGGGGCCGGGCCCGTGGCGGGCCCGGTAAATCGGCGGTCGCGGCGTGTCACGCACCCATCATGGCACGGGCCGTCCCGTCCCGTCCCGGTCCGCCAGGGGGATCACGGCGACGTCGTCGTGCAGCGGACCCCCCGACCGTCCCTCGCCGAGCCGGGACGCGACGACGTGCACGGCGCCGACCTCCCACGACGGGCCGCGGTACACGGCCAGCGCCCGCGCCCACGGCACCAGGGGCGACGCCTCCGGCTCGCGCCCGCGCGGGCCACGCGTCCCCCCGCGGGCGCCGTCGACCCTCCGCCGGCCCTCCGCCGCCCGCAGGGTCGCGCGCGCGACCGTGAGGTGCGGCCGTCCCGACGTGCGGTCGGAGGCGGGCAGGCCCGCCGCGCCGACGGCGGCGTCCTGCGCGAGCTCGCCGGCGCGCCGCAGGTCGTCGACCGACCCGGCCACACCGACCCAGAGCGTCCGCCCCCCGAAGGTGCCGCCGCCGCTCAGGGCCAGCGCGAACGGCGGCACGTCGGCCAGGGCGATCCCCAGCGCCTCGACGTAGTCCGGCACGGCTCCGTCCGGCACCTCGCCGTGGAAGGCGAGGGTGACGTGGCGCTGCTCCGGCGCCACCCAGCGCAGGCCGCGGCCCGGGTCGGAGAGAGCGGCGCCGCCCACCCCGGCGAGGGCGAGCTCCAGGTGGTCGCCGGCGTCGGCGGAGGGGTACACGGCCGTGAACAGGCGCATCCGCGCATCGTGCCACGCCCCGGCACGGGCCGCCCCGGGCGGCGCGCGACCGGCGCCGGGCAGGGTCCGGACCGACCGCCGCCCTCGCGACCGCCGGCGAGCGGGCTGTCCCACGCCGGGCCGGGGCGTTCGGCCGGCGCGACGACGACGCGGCGGCGTGCGGCGTCAGCGCTGCGCGCGCCCGCTCGCGTAGAGGCAGACCGTGGCGGCGGTGGCCAGGTTGAGCGACTCCGCGCGGCCGCGGATCGGCACGCGCACGACGGCGTCGGCCAGCGCACGGTCGGCCTCGGGCAGGCCCCATGCCTCGTTGCCGAAGACCCAGGCGCTCGAGCCCGCCAGGTCCGGCTGCCCGGCGTCGACGGCCGGGCCGCCCGCCACGTCGAGCAGGTCGTCGAGGTCGTGCTCGCCCGTGCCGTCGGCGGCGAGGACGACGCAGCCCGCGGCGCGGACGACGGCGACGGCGTCGGCCAGGGGCAGGCCCGTGACCACGGGCAGGTGGAAGAGGGAGCCGGCGGTGGAGCGCACCACCTTGGGGTTGTGGACGTCCACGCTCTCGCCGGCGAGGACGACGAGGTCCGCGCCCGCCGCGTCGGCCGCGCGGATCACCGTGCCGGCGTTGCCCGGGTCGCGGACGTTCGCGAGCACCGCGACGAGCAGCGGCCGCGAGGTGACGCCGGCCAGGGCGTCGTCGAGGCCGAGCGCGGTGGTGCGCACCACCGCGAGCACGCCCTGCGCGTCCGGGCTCATCGCCTCGAGCACCTCGGCCGTGCCGACGTGCAGGTGCAGCCCGGCGCCGAGCGCCGCGTCGACGATCTCGGCGTAGCGCTCCGCGGCGGCGGGCGTGAGGTAGACGTCCCGGACGTCGGCGGCCGCGTGGCGCACGGCCTCACGCACGCCCTGGGGCCCCTCGACGAGGAACTGTCCGTGCCGGGAACGCGCAGGACGCCCGGACAGCGCCCTGACCTGCTTGACCCGGTCCGCCCGCGGGTTCGCGAGCGTCACGTCGGGGATGCCTGAGATCATGCGCGGCATCGACAGGTCGGGGGGTGTCCGGGCGTCCGGGGTGCTGAGCGGGGTGGCTCAGGCGGCCTTCGGCGCGTTGACGTCGGCCGGCAGCGCGTCCTTGGCGACCTGGACGAGCGCGTTGAACGCCGCCACGTCGTTGACCGCGAGCTCGGCGAGCATGCGGCGGTCGACCTCGACACCAGCAGCCTTGAGGCCCTGGATGAGGCGGTTGTAGGTCAGACCCTGCGCGCGGGACGCAGCGTTGATGCGCTGGATCCACAGCTTGCGGAAGTCGCCCTTCTTCGCCTTGCGGTCGCGGTACGAGTAGACGAGGGAGTGGGTGACCTGCTCCTTCGCCTTCCGGTACAGGCGCGAACGCTGGCCGCGGTAGCCGCTGGCGCGCTCGAGGGTCGTACGGCGCTTCTTGTGGGCGTTGACCGCCCGCTTCACGCGTGCCACGTGATGCTCCTTGCAGTGTCGGGGCCGGAAGTGGACCCGGCGGTCGTGCGTCCCGGTGGTGTCACCGGACTCAGCGGACCGCCGAGGGCGTCACTTGCCGAGCAGCTTCTTGATGGTCTTGACGTCGGCGGCCGAGACCACCTGGTCCTGGGCCAGACGACGCGTGCGGCGGCTGGACTTGTGCTCGAGGTAGTGGCGAGCGTTCGTCTGCTCCCGCATGATCTTGCCGCTGCCGGTGACCCGGAAGCGCTTCTTGGCGCCGGAGTGCGTCTTGTTCTTCGGCATGACTGCCGTCTCTCCTCGTGTCGGTCACCCGCCGGGTGGCGGGGACGTGGTGCGGACCGGGGCCGGCGAGCGGCCCGGTGCCAGATGGACGTTGCGGTGCGGCCTCAGCGACCTGCGCGGGGGCTCGGCTTCGGCCGCGGCGCCGGCGGCCGCGGGGTGGCGGGCCTCGGCGTCGTGGGCTTCGGCGTCGCCGCGGCGGGCTTCGCCGGGGTCGCGGGCTTCGGGGCCGCCGCCGGCTTGGCCGGCGCGGAGGCCGGCTTCGCCGCGGCCGCAGGCTTCGACGTCGCGGGCTTCGACGGGGCGGCCGGCGCTGCGGCGGGCTTCGTCTCGGCAGGCTTCGACTCGGCAGGCTTCGTCTCGGCGCGCGGGGCGGGCGCCGGCTGCGCGGCCTCGGGGGCCGGAGCCTCCTGCGCCTCGACCTCGGGCTCCGTCGGCTCGGGCTCCGTCGTCGGCTGCGCCGGCGCGGCCTGGGCGCGGGCCTCGGCCTTGACCTCGGACTTGGTCTTGCGCTGCGCGTTGATCTCGCTGGACCGCTTGCGCTGCTCGACCTTGGCGTCGGCCTTCTTCTTCACCGGGCCGAGCACCATGGTCATGTTGCGGCCGTCCTGCTTCGGCATCGACTCGACGAAGCCGAGGTCCGAGACGTCCTCCGCGAGACGCTGCAGAAGCCGCACGCCCATCTCGGGGCGCGACTGCTCACGACCGCGGAACATGATCATGACCTTGACCTTGTCGCCGGCCTCCAGGAAGCGGACGACGTGGCCCTTCTTGGTGCCGTAGTCGTGCGGGTCGATCTTCAGGCGGAACCGGATCTCCTTGAGGACCGTGTTCGCCTGGTTGCGCCGCGCCTCGCGCGCCTTCATGTCCGACTCGTACTTGAACTTGCCGTAGTCCATGAGCTTGGCGACGGGCGGACGGGCGTCCGGGGCCACCTCGACGAGGTCGAGGTCGGCGTCCTGGGCAAGCTTCAGGGCGACTCCCGTGGCGACCACGCCGACCTGCTCCCCGCCCGGGCCGATGAGTCGGACCTCGGGGACGCGGATCCGATCGTTGATGCGAGGCTCGCTGATGGTGATGCTCCTAAACTCGTCGGTAGACCGCCAGGGACGGGAAAGGCCCCCGACCTGAGCACAGGTGGAGGCCATCTACCGACGCCGGGGCGCGAGCGCTCCGGCGACCGAGGCGGACGCCCACGAGAGGCGCCCGACCGGGACCCGGCCCCTGTCGGCGCCCCGGGGGCGCTCGGTCGGTGCTCGGGTGGGATGAGATCCACTTGATGCACCTGAGCCCTGCAGCCGCTCCGTAGAGCGACGTGCCGATGGACCCAGGTCGGTCAGCTGTCAAGGCTAGCACGGGATGGCCGCGGGGCCGGCCGGTGTGGCGAGCGTCTCGACCGTCCACGTCGCGACCTTTACTGGAATCGTTCCAGAAAGTGTGGCAGGGTCGCGGCCATGACCACGGCGAGCACGGACGAGACGTTGCTGAGGGAGCGGGGCCTGCGCGTCACCGGTTCCCGGCTCGCCGTCCTGCGCGCGCTCTCCGAGCACCAGCACGCCACCGCGGACGACGTCGTGCGCGCGGTGCGGGCCGACCTCGGCTCGGTGTCCGTGCAGGCGGTCTACGACTGCCTGCACGCGCTCACCTCGTCCGGTCTCCTGCGCCGCATGGAGCCCGCCGGGCACCCCGCACGCTACGAGCGCCGCACCGGCGACAACCACCACCACGTGGTGTGCCGCTCGTGCGGTGCCGTCGCCGACGTCGACTGCACCGTGGGGCACGCGCCCTGCCTGACGCCCAGCGCGTCCCACGGGTTCGCCGTCGACCTCGCCGAGGTCACCTTCTGGGGCCTGTGCCCCGACTGTGCCGACGGTTCGGCCGCCGACCCCGTCCCGGCAGCCGGCCCCGGCACGACCATCTGAAACCGGACCGAACCGGAACCCCCCTGAGAAAGGACGTCATCACATGACGACGCCGTTCACGACGACGCAGACCGGCACCCCGGTCGCGAGCGACGCGCAGTCCCTCACGCTGGGCGCGGACGGGCCCACCGTCCTGCACGACCGCTACCTGGTCGAGAAGCTCGCCTCCTTCAACCGGGAGCGTGTGCCGGAGCGCAACCCGCACGCCAAGGGCGGCGGCGCGTTCGGCGAGCTCGTCGTCACGGAGGACGTCTCGCAGTACACCCGCGCGGCCGTCTTCCAGAAGGGCGCGAAGAGCGAGACGCTGCTGCGCTTCTCGTCCGTCGCGGGCGAGCAGGGCTCCCCCGACACCTGGCGTGACGTGCGCGGCTTCTCGCTGCGCTTCTACACGACCGAGGGCAACCTCGACATCGTCGGCAACAACACTCCGGTCTTCTTCCTGCGCGACGCGATGAAGTTCCCGGACTTCATCCACTCCCAGAAGCGCCTCGGCGCCTCCGGCCTGCGCAACGCCGACATGCAGTGGGACTTCTGGACCCTCTCCCCGGAGTCGGCCCACCAGGTCACCTACGTCATGGGCGACCGCGGCCTGTCGAAGTCGTGGCGCCACCTCAACGGCTACGGCTCGCACACGTACCAGTGGGTCAACGCCGAGGGCGAGCGCTTCTGGGTGCAGTACCACTTCATCTCCCAGCAGGGCGTGGAGCACATGTCGTCCGAGGACGCCGAGCGGATCGCCGGCGAGGACGCGGACTACTACCGCCGCGACCTGTACGAGGCCATCGAGCGCGGCGAGCACCCCTCGTGGGACGTCAAGGTCCAGGTCATGCCGTACGAGGACGCCAAGACCTACCGCTTCAACCCGTTCGACATGACGAAGGTCTGGCCGCACGCGGACTACCCGCTGATCAAGGTCGGCACGTTCACGCTGAACCGGAACCCGAAGAACTTCTTCGCGGAGATCGAGCAGGCCGCGTTCTCGCCCGGCAACCAGGTGCCGGGCACCGGCATCTCGCCCGACAAGATGCTCATGGCCCGCGTCTTCTCCTACCCGGACGCGCAGCGCTACCGCATCGGCACCAACTACAACCAGCTGCCGGTGAACCAGCCGCACGCCGCCCCGGTCGCGAACTACATGCACCAGGGCAGCATGCAGTACCACTTCAACGGCCCCGAGCACCGCGTCTACACGCCGAACTCGTTCGGCACCCAGGGCGGCCCCGTGGCCGACCCGGCGCGCGGCGTCGAGTCCTCGTGGGAGTCGGACGGCGAGCTCGTGCGCGCCGCGCAGACCCTGCACGCCGAGGACGACGACTTCGGCCAGGCGGGCACCCTGTACCGCGAGGTCTTCGACGACGGTGCCAAGGCGCGGTTCCTCGAGACGCTCACCGGCCAGGGCCTCGCCATCACGATCGACGAGATCCGCGAGCGGTTCTTCCAGTACTGGACGAACGTGGACGCCGAGCTCGGCGCCAAGCTCCGCGCCGAGGTGTCCGCGGGTCACGTGCCCTCGCCGGCCGCCGCCGGCTCGGGCCCGGACGTCGAGCCCGTCGGGATCTGACAGGGCGGGCGACGGCGGGCCCTCCGCCGTCGCCCGCGCACCGAGGCCGGGTCCCCCGCGGGGCCCGGCCTCGCCGTCCCGGCGGGCCGTCGCGGTCCCGCCCGATGCGAAGATGGACCCCATGAGCACCTCGCCCGACGCCTCCTCCCCCGCGACCACCCCCACGAACACCCACGCGGCCGACGACGCCACCCGTGACATCGCCGACGTCGCCGCGGTCGAGGTCATCACCGCCGCAGCCGTGCACCTCATGAGCGCCGCCGCCGTGAAGTGCGGCCTGGCGGAGGACGCCGACGCCCAGGGGCACCTGGACCTCGACGAGGCCCGCAAGCTGATCACCGCCCTGGCCGCGCTCGTCACCGCCAGCGCCCCCGACATCGGCAACCAGCACGCGCGCTCGCTGCGCGACGGGCTGAAGTCCCTGCAGCTCGCGTTCCGCGAGGCGTCGGTCGTGCCGGACGCTCCCGGCGAGGGCCCCGGCGAGAAGTTCACGGGCTCCGTCGTCTGAGATGTCCGCCCCGTCCGCCTGGCCGCCGCCCCCGGACCGCCCGCCGCCCCCGCCGGAGGCCGGCGCACCCGCTCGACGCCGCGACCGGCGCACGGCCGTGGTCGTCCTGGCCGTGCTGCTCGCCGGGGCGCTCGGCATCGGCGCGTACCTGTGGGTGACCACCACCCGCTGGCAGGCGCACAGCGCGGCCTGGGAGGACGAGGCGCGGGGGTATGCCGACCGGGTGGCGGCCCTCGACGCCGAGCTCGACGCCACCGACGCCGAGCTCGTCGCGGCCCGCGAGCAGCTCGCCACCGCGACGGCTCGCATCACCGACCTCGCCAACGAGAAGGCCCAGCTCGGCGACGAGAACGTCGCCTCGCAGCAGTACCTCGACTACCAGCGGCGGGTGAGCGAGGCGGCCGGCGTCGTGACCACGGCGCTCGGCGACTGCGTCGACGCCCAGTCGCAGCTCATCACGTACCTCGAGGACCGCGGCTCCTACGACGCGAAGGACCTCGACCGGTTCGCCTCGGACGTCGAGACCCTGTGCCGGCAGGCCTCGAAGGCGAACGACCAGCTCGAGCAGGAGCTCGAGCAGTGACCCGACCGGGCCGCTCGCGCGGCCTGCGCCCGGCGCCGGCCCTCCTCCTCGCCGCGACGCTCGCCGGCTGCGGGGTGCTTCCCTCGCTGCCGCCCGAAGTGCCGGACGACGTCGTCCCCACGCGCGTCGCGCCGTCGGCCCCCGCCTCGCTCGCGCCCGACGGCGCAGAGGGCCTGTCCCCCGACGGCTTCGACGCCGTGCAGCGGATGGCCGTGCGGATCCGGAACGTGGGCTGCGACGGGCTGTCGACCGGGTCGGGGTTCGCCGTCGACGAGCACACGCTCGTCACCAACCGGCACGTCGTGGCCGACTCGGAGTCGCTGGAGGTCAGCACCTACGACGGGCGCGACCTCGAGGTCTCCGCCGCGGGCAGCGCGGCGCTGGCCGATCTCGCCCTGGTGCGCACCGCGGACCCGCTGCCCAGCCATCCCACGCTCGCGGACGCCGACCCGCGGCCCGGCGACGCCGTCACGGTGGTCGGCTATCCCGAGGGCGGCGAGCTGACGATCACCGCGGGCGAGGTCATCGGACCGACCACCGACCCGCTCCACGAGAACCTGGGCGAGGTGCTGCTCACCGACGCCCCGGTCGAACCGGGCTCGTCGGGGTCGGCGGCGCTCGACGAGCAGGGCCGGGTGATCGGCGTCGTGTACGCGAAGACCTCCGACGGCCGCTCGCTGCTGGTACCGCTGTCGACCCTGGAGCGGCTGCTGGACGACGCCGACGGGTTCCGGGCGCTGCCGCCGTGCGCCCAGCCGTCCGGGCAGCCTTCCGACGGCGGGCCGTCCGCGACGCCGACGCGCTAGGACGGGGTCAGCGCGCCGCGCCCACCCGCAGCTCGAGCGAGTCCACACGGGCGGAGATCACCGTCGAGGCGCCGAGGCGGGCGTTCACCTGCGCGAGCACGCGGTCCAGCCCCGCCCGGTCCAGGCCCGGGTCGAGGGCGAGCACGACGGCGACCTCGGCGCGGCGCCCGCGCTCGGCGTGCGCGCGCACCACGTGCTGCACCGGCGCGGCGGCGTCCGCGACCGCCGCGGCGACGTCCGGCTCCACCTCGAGCGCGCCGTCCGGGCCCGCGGGGACGAGCGCCGGGCGCCACTCCTCGCCCTGGGCGAGCGCCCAGACCGCCGGACGGGGCACGAGGGCGGTCGCCGGCCCGGCCGGGTCCACGACCAGCAGCGACCAGTCCTCGCTCACCGCCGAGAGGGCGGCACGGGCGGCCTCGACCGGGACGGGACGCGCGTCTGCGCGCCACGCCGTCATCGCGTCGACCGACGTGAAGACGGGGAGCGCCCGGCGACCGTCGGGCACCTCGATCGCCACCACGCCGGCCGCGGCCTCCTTGTCGACGTGCAGCTCCTGCGTGCCGCCGGCCGTCTCGTGCTCGACCACGTCGGCGACGGCGAGCTCCGCGAGGACGGGCACCAGCACCCGGGTGACGGCGAGTCGCCGCACGACGTCCTCCAGCGACCCGGTGCCGGCGGCGTGCGCACGCAGCAGCGCGGCGAGCTCGGCGTCGGCCGAGCCGTCGTCGCCCGCGAACTGCGACGTCGGCTGGATCGACTTCAGGTGCCCGGGCAGGGCACGGCCGCCCTCGGCCGTCACGGCCGGCCCGCCACGTCGAGCGCCTCGGGCAGCGTGAACGCGCCGGCGTACAGGGCCTTGCCCACCACGGCCCCCTCGACGCCGTCCGGCACCAGGGCGCGCAGCGCCTCCAGGTCGGCGAGGGACGAGATCCCGCCCGACGCGACCACCTTCGCCGGGGTGCGCGAGGCGACCTCCCCCAGCAGGTCGACGTTCGGGCCGCGCAGCGTGCCGTCCTTGGTCACGTCCGTGACGACGTACCGGGAGCAGCCGGCGTCGTCCAGGCGCGCCAGCACCTCCCACAGGTCGCCGCCCTCCTGGGTCCAGCCGCGGGCGGCCAGCGTCGTGCCGCGCACGTCGAGGCCGACGGCGACGGCGTCGCCGTGCTCGGCGATGACGCGCGCCGTCCACTCCGGGTCCTCGAGGGCGGCGGTGCCGATGTTGACGCGGCGCGCGCCCGTGGCGAGGGCGCGCTCGAGCGAGGCGTCGTCACGGATGCCGCCCGACAGCTCCACCTGGACGTCGAGCTCGGCCACGACCTGCGCGAGCAGGTCGGCGTTCGAGCCACGACCGAACGCCGCGTCGAGGTCCACGAGGTGGATCCACTCGGCGCCGCCCGCCTGCCAGTCGCGGGCGGCGGCCAGCGGGTCGCCGTAGGACGTCTCGGAGCCGGCCTCCCCCTGCACGAGGCGGACGGCCTGGCCGTCGGCGACGTCGACGGCGGGCAGCAGCACGAGGCGGTCGGTCATCAGGGTGTCTCCAGGTTCTACGACTGCGGGTTCTGGAACGGCGGGTTCGGGTGCGGCGGTGATCGGACCGACGACGCTCAGAGCGAGCGGACCCAGTTCTCGAGCAGGGTCGCGCCGGCGTCGCCGGACTTCTCGGGGTGGAACTGCGTGGCGGCGAGCGGTCCGCTCTCGACGGCGGCGACGAACCGGGCCTCGGAGCCCGGCGCGCCGTGCCGCGCCCAGGTGACCAGCGGCGGCGTGTAGCGCGGGTCCGCGTCGCCGTCGTGCCCCTGGGTGAACTGCTGCGCCGCGTACGAGTGCACGAAGTAGAACCGCTCGTGCTCCACCCCCGCGAAGAGGCGGGAGCCCTCGGGGGTCTCCACGGGCGACCAGCCCATGTGGGGCACGACCGGGGCGTCGAGGCGCTCGACGACGCCCGGCCACTCGCCCAGGCCCTCGGCCCGCTCCCCGTGCTCCACGCCGGCGTCGAACATGACCTGCATGCCGACGCAGATGCCCAGCACGGGGCGCCCGCCGGCGAGGCGCCGGTCGATCACCTGGTCGCCGCGGACGGCGCGGAGCCCGGCCATGCACGCGGCGAACGCGCCGACGCCCGGCACCACCAGCCCGTCGGCCTCCGCGGCCCGCGTCAGGTCCGCGGTGAGCTCGACGTCGGCCCCCACCCGCTCGAGGGCGCGCACGGCCGAGCGGACGTTGCCGAAGCCGTAGTCGAGGACGACGACCTTCTTGGTGGGGCGGACCTTCTCCGGCGCGCCGAGGGTGCCCGCGCCGGCCGTGACGATGCGGGTGACGTCGGCGACGGCGTCGGGCGTGTACGCGT